>DAIDIS010000163.1 GCA_027451785.1 Acidimicrobiales bacterium | reverse complement strand
GGCCAAGACACTGGCCCACGAGATAGGGCACGCGATACTTCACGAGGACGTGGAGGCCAGGTCCTTGGCGGAGCTTGAAGCTGAGTCGGTAGCGTACGTCGTCTGCCACGCTCTCGGGATCGACACCAGCGCCTACTCGTTTGGCTACGTGGCAGGTTGGGCAGGTGACGGTGAAGTAGCCGTCGAAGCAATCAAGCGCTCCTGTTCGAAGATTCAGCGCGCTGCCGGTTACATTCTGGACTTCGTCGCAAAAGCCGATTTGAAAACGCAGGATCTGGGGAGATTGCCGGCGGAGCCTGAATACGCCAAAGCCGAGGCTTCCGTCACCGTACCGGAGGGCACTTCAGCCGGAGCGGAGGACATCGCAGCTTAACCGGGGATGCGCTTGTTCGTCGCCAAACGGGAGGTCTCCTTTCCTTGGCGTGCCGACTCTTGTCCCCCACTTAAATAGAAGACCCATTCCTGCGCTCGGTATGGAAACATTGACCTTATGTGTGGCCGTTTTTCCCTATTCGAAGAGAAGGCAGACCTCGTCGAGAAGTATTCCGTACTTCGAGACCTCACGGGTGAAGTAGTGCCTAGGTGGAACATCTCGCCCACCCAGCAGGTTTTAGCCGTAATCGAAGAAGAGTCGGAGAGATGCCTCGCCAACCTCAGATGGGGACTCGTCCCCTTCTGGGCGAAGGACCCTTCCATAGGGTCACGGATGATCAACGCACGGTTGGAAGGGGTGGAGGAGAGCAAGGCCTATCGCAACGCTTTCAAGAAGCGACGCTGTCTGATACCTGCTTCCGGTTTCTATGAGTGGAAGAAGCTAGGTGGGGGGCCGAAGAGCCCGAAGCAGCCATATTTCATACATTTCAACGACGACTCTCCAATGACATTTGCAGGGATCTGGGAGACCTGGTCTCCTGCGGGGAAAGAGACGATCCGGAGCTGCTCGATCATCACGACTGTTCCCAACGAAGCGGTCGCGTTCGTTCACGACAGAATGCCACTTATCTTGGGGGAAGATCAATGGGAGTCCTGGTTGGCTCCTGAGGCGCTGGATGCGAAAGAGGTCGAAGAGTTGTTTGTTCCACAGGAATCGGGGATTTTCAAGCTCGATCCAATCTCGACCAGGGTGAACAGTCCGGCGAACGAGGGACCGGACATTCTGGAGCCACCGGAGAAGGATCCGGCAAGCCTGTAGGGTAGCTGCGTGCAAGTAAAGAGTCTTATCGTTGGGCATGGTGGGCGGGAGGCCGCGATCGGCCAACGCATGGCTGAGTCATCGTCGCTTTTTGTCTTCGGAGGGCACCGCAACCCAACGCTGGATATCCTCGCCAATGAGACCTGCGGAGAGCTTGTCGTCGGAGACGTTTGCGACGGCCCGGCGATCGCTGAGTTCGCGTCAAAGTGCGGCATCGACATTGCATTCGTATCCAGTGACGATCCGCTTGCCGCGGGAGTGGTGGATGCTTTGGCGGCCGCCGGAATAAGGACAGTCGGCCCCAAGCAAGAAGGTGCGCGCATTGAGTGGGACAAGACATTTTGCAGGGATGTCGTAAACAAGATTGCGCCTTCGGCCAATCCTGAGTTTGCTATCGCTTCTAGTTCGTCGGAAGTGGACGATGCAATCACAGGTGTTGGTCGGAGGGGATCCCGGCCTGTCGCCGTCAAGCCAATTGGGCTCGCTGGAGGAAAGGGAGTCAAAGTCGTCGGTCCCCACCTGAGAGACAACGACGAGGCCGCCTCCTACGCCAAGGAAGTTGTTTCGACAGGCAAAATGGGAGGGGCGGTGGTGATCGAGGAGAAGATCGAGGCCCCGGAGTTCACTATCCAAGCTATGACCGACGGTGAGTATGTCCTGTTTCCAGGGGCCACCTATGACTATCCCTATCGCTTTGAGGGAGACACCGGCCCGGGGACCGGCGGCATGGGCTCGGTTTCGGTTGCGGGTGGTCTACTGCCTTTCCTGAGCGCCAAGGCCTACGAAGAAGCCTGTGAAATCGTGCAGTCTGCAATTGATTTCCTGAGAAACGATGGACGCCATTTTTCGGGCTGTATGAACGCCGGGTTCTTTGCTACTCCAGAAGGCGTAAAGGTGATCGAGTTCAACTCAAGGTTTGGGGATCCAGAGGCGCTGAATGTGATGGCAAGGCTGGAATCCGACTGGACGGAAGTCCTTTTCTCGATGTCGGAGAGAACGCTACGCACCTCGCCGATCAAGCTCAAGGACCTCTCGACTGTCGTGACCTACCTTGTGTCTCCTGAGTACGCGGTCTCGATGGCGCCTTCCTATCACTTCGATGTCGACCTGCAAAAGGCCGCATCAATGGGCGCAAACGTCTGTTTCTCGGCTGCCGAGGCAGATTCAGAATATGGCAGAGGCTACAAAACGGTGGGTACCTCACGAGCGGTGGCATTCGTTGCAACTGATCCGGATCTGGGTACTGCTATGGCGAAAGGCCGGAAGGCAATTGAGCAAAGTGTCGAAGGTCCCCTGGAATGGCGGGCCGATATAGGAGTCCTACCGGGAGCTGCCGAATGAGAACTACACCGTTGATCGGGAAAAGGGCCTGGTTCGGGCCGAGACGGTTCGGCTGGGGCTTGAGCCCGGTCTCTACGGAGGGCTGGATCGCGACTTTGGCCTTCGTAATCCTTGCGAAATGGATCGCTGCCAACGAGGCAAGTCGGGACCAGGGCAAGAGAATCCGGGCGATTGCAATTGCTTCGTTTCTTGTACTGGTGGTCCTCAAAGGAACCAGTCCGGGAGGTACTAAGGCACGCAGGGAGTTCGACAGCCAAGCCAAGGGGTAAACGGCCAGGGGCAGGTCGGCTGAAGCGCCGGGATTCCATAGGGCTGCAAACGAATTTATCTTTCGCGGATCAACAAACTCATGCGGCATTTCTTCTTGTCGAGTGAGGGGGAACTGCGGTTATTGGTCCACAAGGCGGCAGTTTCCCGAGTTCACTCATCGGGTGGCGGAACCCACGCGGTATTGACTGTGCTCAGCTTGGCGGGGCCGGGCACAGCAAGCCGCCTTTACACTGCCGGAAGGCGGAAGCAGCCGGCTCATTAGCGGCTCTTAATTAGGCTCATCGCCGGTTGAGGTTGCCTGGGATCCGGTAGGGCTTGCTCCCGATGTATCGCCTCCACCGTTACCGCTGCCAGCTCCGGCTCTCGTCCCGGACTCCGCCGTTGCAGAGCTGGAGGGTGACGACTCCGAAAGCTCAGCGGCGGGCTGCCCTGGTCCCAAACCAAGCTGCTCTCGGATCTGGGATAAGCGCATCTCCGACTCGATTTCAATCTGGGCTCGGCTTACCTCCAGCATTCCGGCTTCCACCGGCTGATTTTGAAGCTCGGACATTCCCACGGCCTTGGCATAACGAGCCTCGATCTTGGCTCTCACCTCTTCGAGCGAAGGGACGTCGGTACCAACCGATGCGTTAAGGGAGGCCATGGCCGAGTTCATTTGCTCTTGCATTTTGGCCTGGTCGAGCTGAGAAAGGAGCTTTTGGCGTTCGGCGAGCTTCGTTTGTAGGGCGGCGGAGTTAGTAGCCACCTGCTCCCGGGCGACCTGCGCAGCCTGCGCCGATTGGAGGTGGAGGGACTTGAGCGCCTCAACCTCGCTCTCTGTGGCGATGAGCCTGTTTGCGAAGGACTCGGCAGCCCTGGTCAGCTCGACGGACTTGGCACGGTCCCCTCGCTTGGCAGCCTCATCGGCCATAAGCACCGCCTGACTTGCCGAGTTGTTGAGCTTTTCAAGCTCCTCCATCGCACGATTGAGCCTGATCTCGGTCTGCTTGTGGTTGGCCAAGACATTTGCGGCCTGTTCCGTCAGGCGCTTGTGCTGGTCGTGAGCTTCGGCCAGCGCCTGTTCCAATTGAATCTTGGGGTCGGCCTTCTCGTTGAACTTGGAGTTGAAAGCCGCCGCGATGTACTTGCCCAACTTCTTGAGGCTATTGAACATAAACCGATGCTACGCCTATTCGCCATGGCCTGCGGGTACATTTGTCTGAGGCGGTACCCTATTGCATGGACGAAATCACCTCCGAGGACCATAGGCGGGCCTTGTCCGAACTGGGCGCACGCTCCAAAAGTGCCTCCAGGGCACTGGCCCAGGCAAGCACCCAGCTGAAGGACCGGGCTCTTGAGCTGGCCGGTGAAATCCTCTTGGCAAGCAGTGACGAGATTCTGACCGCGAATGAGCAGGATCTAACCCGCTCGGCCTCCGAGGGAATGCCTGAGTCCGCGTTGGACAGACTAAGGCTGGACGTGAGAAGGATTGGGTCGATGGCCAGCGGATTGAGTCAGGTCGCATCGCTTGCGGATCCGATAGGCGAGACGGTGAAAGGCTGGGTGAGACCCAACGGCCTAGATATCCGCCAGGTGCGAGTGCCGCTAGGGGTCATCGGGATTGTCTATGAGAATCGCCCGAACGTTACGTCCGATGCTGCCGCTCTTTGTATCAAGTCGGGTAACGCAGTGATGCTGAGGGGCTCGTCCAGTGCGATCGAGTCAAACAAGGTCGTAGCGGAAGTAGTGCGGAAGGCTTTGGAGAAAGCAGGATTGCCACGCGACGGGGTGTTGCTGGTCGAAGACACCTCTCGGGAAGCAGCGGTCGAATTTATGAAACTACGGGGGACTATCGACTGCCTGATTCCAAGAGGCGGGCCGTCACTCATCGCGTCGATTCTCGAAAACGCGACCGTCCCTTACATAATCGACGGTGATGGCAACTGTCACGTCTATGTCGACAAGGATGCCGACTTGGAGATGGCTCTCTCGATTCTCGTCAATGCTAAAACTCAACGCACTTCGGTCTGCAACGCCGCAGAATCGTTGGTGGTCCACGAAGAGATAGCTCATGTTTTTCTGCCCCTAGCGGCAAGGGAATTAGAGGGAGTGGAGCTGGTGGGCGATTCGAGGTCACAGGAAATGGTGTCTACGATCAAACCAGCAACCGAAGTTGACTTCGCGACCGAGTTCTTGAGCATGAAAATGAGCGTCGCCGTGGCTCAGAGCCTGGACGCTGCGATCAACCATGTAAATCGATACTCCTCCGGACACTCTGAGGCAATAGTGACGGAGAGCCTTGAGGCTGCTGAGAGATTCACCCACGAAGTGGATGCCGCTTGCGTTCTGGTGAATGCTTCCACCCGTTTCGTGGATGGCGAAGAGTTCGGTCTGGGTGCCGAGATCGGCATCAGTACACAGAAGCTCCATGCACGAGGACCGATGGGATTGGAAGCGCTTACCACCTTGAAATATGTAGTGAACGGGAGAGGCCAGATCCGGGTATGAGTGACGTATTTGCATCGCCAAAGGACGTATCGCGTGGCTTGGAAGGCCAGTCTTACCTGTCAAACGAGTCGATAGCCAGCGTGGTCTACCTGGCGGCGAAGCTTGGTAAGCCAGTGTTGGTGGAGGGGCCTGCAGGTACCGGCAAGACCGAGCTGGCGAAGGCCGTCGCGTCGATGGCAGGTGCGCGCCTTATCAGGCTCCAGTGCTATGAAGGCTTGGATGAGTCCAAGGCACTTTACGAATGGAACTACAAGAAGCAGCTCCTGCGAATCCAGGCCCAGAACATTGCTGAAGCCGAAGGAGCAGAGGTCACCTGGAAGGACATCGAGGACGACATATTCTCCGAGGAGTTTCTGCTCGAACGGCCCCTTCTTCAGGCGATCAGGTCTGAGGACCAGGTTGTCTTATTGATCGATGAGGTCGACCGAGTGGAGATCGAGACAGAGGCTCTTCTCTTGGAAATTCTGTCCGAGTACCAAGTATCCATACCCGAGCTGGGTACGGTCACGGCAAGCCAAGTCCCAATGGTGTTCTTGACCTCAAACAACATGCGTGAGCTTTCCGAAGCGCTGAAGCGCCGTTGCCTCTTTCTCTATGTGGACTATCCGGAGCTGGAACGGGAGAAGGAGATCATCAAGGCGAAGGTGGAGGGGGTTACCGACGAGTTGGCAGACCAGGTGGGACGGATTGTTAGGACTCTCCGGGAGTTGGACCTGAAGAAGCACCCTTCGGTCTCGGAGACCTTGGATTGGGCGAGAGCCTTGGTTCTGACCGGGATCGCCACCATAGACCCAGAGACTGCCAAGGCAACCCTCAATTTGTTGCTCAAGTACAAGAGCGACATCGAAAAGGCCTCAAAGGAACTGACGCTTAGTGCTTGACCTGCTCGCAGGGTTCGTATCGCAGCTAAGAAGGAGCGGAATTGATATCTCGCTTACCGAGAGCCTAGATGCCGCACGAGCCATAGAGCACATGGACCTCGGGGACCGGGAGAGTTTCAAGTACGCGCTTGCAGCGACCCTTGTGAAGGATCACAGCCACTCTGGAGCATTCGATACCGTGTTCGACATCTATTTCGCCTCCTCGGCCTACGATCCAGCGGGTGATATCGCCGGCGAGCTGAGCGAATTGGACGCGGACCAAGGTACCCAGGCCGGCTCCGCGAGTCTGGGTCAGGACTCCGGCATGAACGCGGGCCAAGGCGGCAATGGACAGTCACTGTCGCCCGAGGAGCTGATCGAAATGATCTACAAAGCTCTGTTGATGGACGATCAGGAGTGGCAGCGCCAGCTCACCCGCCTGGCAGTGACCGCCTTTGCCGGAATCGAAAAGGGCCGCCCAGTCGGCGGCGTTTACTACGTTTTCAGGACGCTTAGGAACCTTAACTTGGAAGCACTGACCGAGCGTCTGGTCGATGCGAGAATAAACTCGAAGAAGGGTGAAGTCAGCGGGCTGCAAGCCAAACTGATCTCCGACGACGTCAAAGCGAAGATCGACGCGTTCAAGAAGGAGATCGAGTCGGAGGTCCGCAGGCGCCTGGTGGCCGACAGAGGCCCGGAGGCCATGGCCAAGACGCTTCGCAAGCCGCTGCCTGAGGACATCGATTTCATGCACGCCAATCGCGAGGAGCTTGCCAGCCTGAAGCGGGCTATCCAGCCGTTGTCACGGAAACTCGCTGTGAAGCTAGCGAGAAAGCGAAGACACAAGAAGCGAGGCCCACTCGACTTCCGGAAAACGGTGCGGCACTCCCTGTCTTATGGAGGCGTTCCGGCGGAGCTCAAGTTCAAGAGTCCAAGAGCCTCAAAGCCGGAGATCGTTGTACTCGCAGATATTTCAGGGTCGGTGGCTTCCTTCGCCCGATTTACGCTTCAGATGGTGCACACACTGGGCACTCAGTTCTCCAAGGTGCGTAGCTTCGTTTTCGTGGATGGTGTCGACGAGGTCACGTCGCTGATCGACGGTTCGGACGACATCGGAGAGGCTATTTACAGGGTCAATACCGAAGCAGACGTGGTGTGGGTGGACGGGCACTCGGATTATGGGCATGTCTTTGAGACCTTTTGGGAGAAATGGGGCAAGGAGATAACGCCGAAGACAAGCGTTATCGTCCTGGGAGATGCCCGTAACAATTACCATGCGTCGGGCGCATGGGCGCTTGGCGAGATCTCCAGAAAAGCCCGCCACCTCTATTGGCTCGACCCCGAGACGAGAAGCTATTGGGACACGGGCGACTCGATCATCGGCGAGTATGCAGTTCATTGTGCAGGCGTATTCGAGTGCCGCAACCTGCGCCAGCTTGAGAAGTTCGTCGAGCAGCTCGCTTAGTCAGGCAGAAAAGCTCGCTTAACTTCAAGCCGGGAGAAAACTCCGCCGGGAGGTTAACTCCATCTCCGCCGTGAGGTTAACCCCGAAGTAGCTCCGAAATCTCGAAGGCCAGGTCAAGCGACTGGCGGCCATTCAGCCTCGGGTCGCAGGCGCTCTCGTAACGGAGGTCTAGGTGGTCGGGAAGGATCTCTTCGGCGCCACCCAGGCACTCGGTAACGTTGTCTCCGGTCAACTCGATATGGATACCTCCCGGCCAAGTGCCCAAAGACTCATGCACGTCGAAGTAGCTCTTGACCTCAGCCAGAATTGAGTCGAAATGCCTTGTCTTCCGGCCATTTTCCGCGACAAAGGTGTTTCCGTGCATCGGGTCACAAGACCAGAGCACCGGAATTCCGGACGCTTGAGTCGCTTCAACCAAGGGAGGAAGCGCGTCTTTGATCTTGTCTGTTCCCATCCTTGAGATAAGTGTTATCCGTCCGGGAACTCCCTCGGGGTTGAGCTTTTCTGCGATTTCCACCGCCTCTGCTGGAGTCACAGTCGGGCCGATCTTGCAGCCCAATGGGTTGTGTACTCCGGAGAGGAACTCAAGATGGGCGCCGTCGAGTTGGCGTGTGCGCTCGCCGATCCAAAGCATGTGCGCAGAACAGTCGTAGTAGTCACCGGTGAGCGAGTCGCGCCGGGTAAGTGCCTCTTCGTAAGGGAGTAGCAGCGCTTCGTGACTGGTGTAGAAGTCGACTTGCTGGAGGGTAGCCTCGCCTCTCAAGTCGATTCCGGAGGCCCTCATGAAGCTCAAAGCGCGGTCGATCTCCGCTGCCAGCGATTCGTAGCGCTCACCTTCTTGGGAAGTGGCAACGAACTGTTGGTTCCAAGTGTGTACTTGAGATAAGTCTGCGAAACCTCCCCGAGTGAACGCCCTCACAAGGTTCAGAGTCGCAGCCGCCTGGTTGTAGGCGGCGATCATCCTTGCGGGGTCGGGCCTTCTTGCTTCGGCACTCCTGGCGTCATCGTTGACTATGTGTCCGCGGAATGCCTCGATAATCGTGCCGTCGACATTTTCGGTCGGCGAAGAGCGAGGTTTCGCGAATTGGCCTGCAATTCGGCCGACCTTCACAACCGGCACCCCAGATGAGTATTGGAGAACCACCGCCATCTGCAGGATCACCTTGAGCTTGTCCCGGATCGAATCCGCTGAAAAATCCGAGAAAGACTCTGCGCAATCACCAGCCTGAAGAAGGAATGCTTTACCTTGTGCCGCCTCTCCCAAGGCACGAGTCAATAGTCTCGCCTCGCCTGCGAACACCAGCGGAGGGAGAGCGGAAAGCTGCTTGAAGGCCGACTCGAGCTCAACCATGTCAGGCCAGACCGGCTGCTGCTCTGCCGGCTTGGATTTCCACGAGTCAGGGGTCCACTGGGTCGAGGCCATGTACTATTTTGCGCTATTTTCCCTTGTCCCGTGAAAGGAAAGGTAGCCGCTGGTCAAGGGCGGTTAAACTTGGGATGTTGGTAAGCGCCGCAAGTGGGCGATTGACGGCTGGAGTGTGAGTGTCCGGAGCCAAAAGAATAGGCGTGTTCGGGGGCACCTTTGACCCGGTTCACATAGGGCACCTAATCGCGGCGAGCGAAGTTCGCAACCACTTAGGGCTCGACGAGGTCTTGATGGTTGTTGCGAACTCGCCTTGGAAGAAGGCCGGTCGAGATGTCGCTCCTCCCCGAGACCGTTTCGAGGTACTTTGCGCAGCGTTGGAGGGTTGCGAGGGATTGACTGCGAGCGACTTGGAGATCAAGCGCGGAGGTGCCTCCTACACGTACGAGACCTTGGAGCAGCTTAAATCCGATCTGGGGCCAGTCGAGCTATTCATGATCGTGGGTTCGGACCTGGCGGACGAGCTGGTGACCTGGGAGCACTCAGAGTCATTGAAGGACCTCGCTACACTGGTCGTAGTTTCGCGTCCTGGTGCCGAATTGCCGACAATCCTGTTAGGGTGGCAAATGGTGAATGTGGAGGTTCCGCTCATCGGGGTGTCCAGTACGGATATCCGGTCCCGGATCCGAGACGGCCGCCCAATCGATTTCCTTCTTCCCCGTAGTGCAGTCAACAAGATCACGTCTCTGGGCATGTACACGGGAGCCTCGTAAATGTCTGAAGATTCCGACAATCCGAACACTCAAGTACCCACTCCCACTTCGGGAGTGACGGTTGCCGACAGGGGAGCAACCGGATTCCGCCGACGCCTGAGGTCCAAGAGCGCTGTCAGCCAGGACCAGGGCAGCCTTTTCGATTTAGGGGCGAGCGGGGCCGATATATCCGGGGAGCAGAGCCCGATATCCGGAGAGCAGAGCCCGATATCCGTGGAGCAGAGCCCGATATCCGGAGAGCAGAGCCTGCCCGACGGGCTGGAGCACGACGACCGGGAGCTGTCGGCGCAGGCGCACGACCTGGATGTCCCGTCCGACGAATCCGATGTACCCGATCCTTTCTCGGCCGGAAGTCGCGAGTCGGTCTGGGATTTTTTTGGAAAAAGGAACGATGCGGGCAGCGAGATCTCGTCGGGCGCTCCTGCCTCAATCGGAGATTCGGAAGCTACCCTCCCAGATACGATCGCAGAGCTTTACGAGCGCTCGAAAAGAAGCAGGTTGCCCAGGGCAGCAGCAGCGACCGGGGTAGAAGGCAATCATCGAGAAGCGGACTCCGATCTCGGCCCGATAAAGCAGGCTGTTGTATCGCAGAGTGAACTGGCGAACACCTCGCAGTCCGATTCGCTTCAGTCCGTCGGTGACGATGCCGTCCCTGTCACGGCTGAAATCCGGGGAGTAAAGCACCATTCTGGGATTCCTAAGGCTGCCGAGTCGGTCAGGCTATTTGCGGGGAATACATCTTTTGGTATTGGAGTACCGAGTAGCAAGGATGCGAGCGCTCGGGAAACTGCGGGCGAGGATTCAGCAGTCAAGGATTCAGCGTTCCGGAATTCCGCACTCCAAGTAGGTGGAACGGACCAGGTCGATTCAGCCTCCCAATGCGTGGCCGCAGAAGACACTGATGCTGATGAAGCATCAGCGGATGAAGGCGAAGCGAATCACGAGTTCAGGAGCCGGTTGTCGGAGCTGATCGACTTCCTTCCGAAAAGCGGTTGGGGAATCGATGACCTGAGAAGTGAGCCCGGCACAGAGATTGTCTCAGAGTCCATCAGTGATTCGTCCGGACAAAGCGAATCTAAAGACCAGGATGTGGCACTTCCGGTTTCCCCTGGTTTTCCGACTTCGGCCCCAGGAATTGGGCTGGACGAGGCCCCGAATAATTCTGTGTTCAGCAACTCAAGCGTGGCTTCTGTTCCCTCAACTCCGACAAAAGTACAAGGAACCGAAACTGAACCAAGTTCTGCAAATTTCCCATTACCTGATGTGGCGCCCCAACCGGAACCAGGATCTTCGGAAGTACAGCAAAGTTCCCATTCTGTAGCCGTAGAGCCACGTTACGATCTTGACGGCGCCAATGGTCCCGATGATCTGCCGACTGGCCCAAGTCCCGTCGTTGTCATTCCAGGATCAGACCTGGTGGACGAAGCACCGAAGACCCGGTTGGGTCGGCGAAAGCCAAAGTTGAGTGCAAAGGCCAACACTAAGGCAACAAAGCGTGAAAAGGTGACGCTCCTTTTTGACCAGGACGTGGTCGCCGAGGGCGGTTCCGGGTCCATCGGTGTTGCCAAGCCGGACGACTACGGCAAAAGCGAAATAGTAAAGGACAAATCGCCGGGTTCGGCCAAGAAAACGCGGGCAAAGAAGTCTAAGGAAGGCGACGCGGTCAAGGGTAAGGCCCTCAACTTGGACGAGTTTAAGCGCCGTCCTGCAAAATTGTGGAGGCGGTCCGAGCCGGATGTCTTGGACGCGCTCGCCGATATCGCCAAAACCGATGTCGATTACTCTTCGATTTTTCAAGATCTGAAGTCCGACGACTCCGGTCTCAAAGCAGACAACACCGGCACTAAGTCCGACGACTCCGGTCTCAAAGCAGCCAACACCGGCACTCAACTCAACGAGCCTCTAAAGGAGACCAGCGAACCGCGTGCAACCCAAATGCCTGGGTCTCGGAGACTTACCGCAGGAACCCTGGAAAAGGCTCCGGAAGTCGCAGCCAAAAAGAGCGCCGTCGCAGCCAGAAAGAGCGCCGTCGAAGCCGATCAAGTTCCAATCGCAGCCAACAAGGGCGGGAAGCCGCAATCGGAGAAGCTGGAC
This sequence comes from Acidimicrobiales bacterium, assembly GCA_027451785.1. Lineage (GTDB taxonomy): Bacteria > Actinomycetota > Acidimicrobiia > Acidimicrobiales > JAKAVM01 > DAIDIS01. The sequence continues at coordinate 9,934 of DAIDIS010000163.1, read as the reverse complement.
GAGCTTGCACCAATTGTCGTAGATGGAGCCGCCATTCAAAGCGCCTTGGAAAAGGCAAAGGCAGCTCACAAGGGGAAGTTGTCGACTAAGCCTCGTCGCAACCACCTGATCACTTTTGTTGCCGCACTATTGAGTGTGCTTCTGGTGGTGGGTATTGGGCTTTATAGCGCCATTTCCGGCTCCCCGGCGAAGGCGCCGAAGGCTGCCCCGGTAGTGCTGAAGAACTTTCTTCCTTACATGCTTGTTGTGAACGGCGGATCGGCTCAGGCCGACTCAATCATGGTCTTCATGCCGAATCGTACAAGCAAGGGCGGTAGCATCCTCCTCATTCCTTCCGGGACGATGACGCAGGTGGTTCCCGGTGGCGAGCTTACTTTGGCGTCGGCATTGACACCGGAACAAGGCGTAGATCCCTCGGTGCGGATGAAAAACACCGTGGAGAACCTCCTAGGAGTCTCGATGGGAGGGATCGCCGTTGTAAACGACCAGCAGTTTGCTCAATTGGTCCAGCCTGCCGGCAATATCGAAGTCAACTTGCCCGATCCGATCGGGGGCGGTTCGACCCAGTCATTTGCTGCGGGACCGAATACCATTACGCCAAGTCAGTCCGGGGCCTTTCTTGCTGCATCGGATCAGACTGGAGAGCTCGGCCAATTGGACAGGCTCGACCTTTTCCTTCATGGGTGGTTCAAGAAGATGAGCTCCGACCCTTCAGCGGTACCGAGTACCAACATATTCCTTTCCACTACGTTCATGATCTTGGCCAAAGGAGCGATTCAAATCCAGGTACTGCCTGTCAACGACATGGGACAGCAGGTGAACGGTGGCGACCTTTTCTCCGTGGACAACTCAGCGCTTCCCGGTCTGGTGAAGTCCACATTTCCTTCACCGGCGAGAGCGGTTACGCCACGAGCGACCGTGCAGTTGCTGAACGGGACCGGCCAACTCGGAGTCGATGCAACTGCCATGAACAAGATTGTTCCTACGGTCTCTGTAACGCTTTCTGGGAACGCGGCAACCTTCAATTATCCTGCGACCCAGATCGTCTACTACGACAGCAAGGGAAAGGCTGCGGCCACTCAAATTCAATCCGAACTTGGCGTGGGAAATATCACCCAGGCCAGCCACCCATCAGGTATCGTAGACGTAACAGTGATTATTGGAGCAGACTTCCACGGTTAGCGGACCAGTTGTAGAGGAGTCCGTCGGGACAGCTTGCGGAGAGCTGGCTGCAGTAGCGGCAAACGCAGCAGACTCGAAGAAGGCAACTGACACAGTCGTCCTCCAGGTCGGTCCGGTCCTTGGTATAACCGACGAGTTTGTCATCACGAGCGGAAGCAACCCTCGCCAAGTGAAGACGATCGTCGACTTTGTGGAAGAAAAGATCAAAGAGGCGGGCGGAGGTTCTCCCAGAGGCGTCGAAGGCCTCGACGACTCCCGTTGGGTTCTAATGGACTACGGGGATTTCGTTGTGCATGTCTTTCTTCAAGAAGCCCGAGAGTTCTATAACATCGAAAGGCTTTGGGGAGACGCCATGAGAATGGACTGGATCTCCTAGGCCCCTATAGATTTGCCTCGCATTGTTGGGTGGCAGCGCTCAAAAGATTCGGTATTGAAACCGAGCTTGGAGCGTCAAGCGTCATAGCCAGAGGTTGCCAGGTTCCGGACTCTTCTGATGCCCTCGCGGCGTAGGCGGAAGCACGCGTTATGAGTGCCTGCACCTGAGCTATCTCGGTATCTTTCTTTAGTTGGGAAGGTTCCGACAACGACGCATCGTAGATTTGCTGGGCCTTGGTTTCGATCGTGCAAGCCAAACTAGCGTCCCGGCCGGCTGTTTCCCCCGAGCAGCTTGCCAGGACAACCGAAGCAAAAAGCACCGGACCGAGAGCGGCAGCTGCCCTAGCTACGAATGCAGGCCGCCGCTTGGAAGCTAACTCGTCAACCAACTCGGGGCAGCATCCAGGAGAAACTTGCTCACTGCCAGCGCTCTGTCGAAGGTCTCGCAAAGCATCTCTTCACCACCCAGGATCTTGGCCAGCGAGACCTGGTATCGGGCAACAATCGCGAGCCGTCGCTCTGAGGCGTCGGTAGCGGAGGCGAATGAGTCGCTGGCCGAGACTTCAAGGGGCAGTTCGATGCCGCCGACACCTGCTAGGTCGATCGCAAGGCGCAAAAGGTCGGGTCCACTCGGAAGGGGCGGAAGTGCCCAGTTGAACGTCAAGGGAAAGTGAAACTCGTCTGGTGGCTCAGCATCCTCGTCCAAGTCCGCAACCAAGTCCTCGAAAGACAAAAGGACCCGGGGGTCGACTTCGAGAGCCAAGTGAAGGTCAAGTGGCCCCCCGCAGCCCGCCTCAGGGTGGAGGTCGACCTCCCAGGCTTGACGCAAAGAGTAGGTCTCGACGAAGTGCCTTTCATCGTGAACGTGAAATCCGTGGTCTACGGCGTGGTCCTTCAGGTCCGCAACGTAACCCGGAACATCGATTACTGCCATGGCCTACACACTACCTGGCCTTCTCGTGGAAGCTGGAAGTGTGAGGATCATTAGCAGGCAGCTCATCCAGCCGCTACCGTCGTAGCAGAGTGCAAATAGTTCCCGAACGCGAAATCTTGCCGGCTCTGTTGGATCTCCTTTCCAGCTGCGCTGATGCCGTCGCTCAGGATCTCGACGGACTGGGCGACTGGGGCCTTGCCGGTACGAAGCCGGGCCAGTATAAGCACGACCTGGTGGCGGACGAAGCCGTCTTAAGAATTCTTGGGCCGAGCGGCATGACCATCGTTTCCGAAGAATCGGGCGTCCATGAAGCACAGGGGACCGGCGGCGTGGAGAAACTTCCCTCATCCGGAATCGATGGAGTGGCGGCGAACGAAATCGCCGCACAAAGTGGGGGCGATTATGCCGGATTGACGGTGGTGGTCGACCCCGTTGATGGATCCACGAACGCCTCTCATGGGATTCCTTGGTGGGCAACGAGTCTTTGTGTGTTAGACGGACTGGGACCCCTCGTTTCGCTGGTGGTGAATCAGGCAAACGGCGACAGGTACGTAGGGGTTAGGGGTGAACCCTCCACCAAGAATGGCCGTGAGATTAAGCCGTCTGGATCTACGGAATTGTCGCATTCGATCGTTGCACTCAATGGCTACCCGACGGAGCACCTCGGTTGGGCTCAGTTCCGGGCCTTGGGTGCTGCCGCCTTGGAAATATGCGCTGTAGCCGACGGGTCTTTGGACGCTTTCGTGGACGCAACCTGGGGCTCACTTGCGCCTTGGGACTATCTGGGTGCGATGCTGGTCTGTCAGGGGGTCGGAGCGCCTATGGCCGACTCAGCCGGGAAGGACCTCGTAACGGTCGAGCACGGACAGCGAAGGGCGCCGCTGGCGACGGCCAGTGAGGAGCTGTTTGTCGAGATCGCCTCAAGGCTTCGCAGTTATCGGGACCGGAGCTAGGCGAGGACGAACCCAGTTGATCGATCGGAAAGCCAAAGAGTAGAGGCCCTAATTCGAGAACTGTGGCTGGCGCCACATAAGCCAGATTTTGGGTCCGCCGTATGGCAAGGTCAGCTCTTCGGTCACCTTGAAGCCGTGGCGCATGTAAAAGGGGACGTTTCGTTCCTTTGAGGACTCGAGATATGCCGGGATGCCCTCTTCGTCGCAACGGTTCAACACCGGCTGCAATATTGCGGAGGCGACCCCTTTTCCCTGGTGAGGTGGATCGGTTCCCAATACGGCAAGGTAGAAATGAGGCTCCCTGGGATGACGAGACTCGATCGCTGCGAGTGCTCTTATGGTCGAGATTGTGTTCTTCAGGGTGTACCTGCCCAGGCTTGCCAGCCGGAGGAGGTCGGACAGACCAGGGCGCCTGGCCTGTGGAGGAGCCCAAATAGCTGCTCCTCGCAAGTCGCTGGAAGTGTATGTCTCGTCGTAACGGAGGAACATCCGTGACATTTCTATCGAATGGAACTTATTGAGTGCTTCGAGCCGCCTGGCTTCGCTCCTGAACACGAAGGTTGCTATCGGGTCGTCAAAAAAGGCCCTTGCCAGGACTTGCGCAAGGGCCGGAACCTGGGCCCGAGAGGCTTTTACGACCTCAATCACTCACTTGGAGTAATCGTAGAATCCTGACCCAGACTTACGACCCAACTGACCGGCGGTGACCATCCTGCGGATTATCGGGACTGCGGCATAGTTCGGGTCCTTGAACTCCTCATATAGAGCGTCCAGGATGGCGAGCGAGGTATCGAGGCCGACAAGGTCGAGGAGGGCGAGCGGACCCATTGGGAAGCCACAGCCACCCTTCATGGCGGCGTCAATATCCTCCTTGGAGGCCACTTGGGACTCCAGGAGCCTAACGGCGTTGTTTAGGTAAGGGAACAGCAGGGCGTTCACGATGAAACCGGCCTGGTCCTTCACCTCGACGGGGCTCTTGCCACATGACTCGGCGAACTTTTTGGAGGTTGCGACCACATCTTCGGAAACCGTAAGTGGTCGTACAATCTCGACGAGTGACATAACTGGCGCAGGATTGAAGAAGTGGATTCCGACCACCATTTGCGGCCTATTAGTAGCGGCCGCCATCTCCGCCACCGGGAGCGTGGAAGTGTTGGTCGCAAGGATCGTCTGAGGTGCGCAAAGTGCATCGAGGTCTGCAAAAAGCTGCTTCTTGGTGTCCAAGTCCTCAACGATCGACTCGATTACGAGATCGCAGTCCTTAAGGTCGGCGAGCTCAGCGGTCGCGCTCAGGCGTCCCATCGTTGCCGCTTTGTCGGCGTCTTCCATCTTGCCCTTTTCGACCAACTTGGACAGCGAACGGTCAACGGCCGCTACCATCGCTTGAGCGGTCTCAAGCTTCCGTGATCGCACAACGACCTCGTAACCACTGGTTGCAGCGGTCTGTGCAATACCGGAACCCATGATTCCCGACCCGACAATACCTACGCGCTTAATCGACATAAGGGAAGATGCTAGTGATGGATGAAGCAAAACGCATACCCGAAACCAAGACATTCGGAATTCTCGCTCTCGTCGGTGGGGCGGAATGGCAACCTGGGTGCGAATTCGACGGCGAGCTGTTGGCGCGATCCGGTGGTGAAGTCCTGGTGCTTCCCACCGCCGCCGCCTACGAACGACCTGATAGAGCGGTTGACACTGCCTCTAAGTGGTTCGAGTCACTCGGCGGGAAGGCACGGGGACTCATGGTGCTCACGCGCACCGACGCAGAGTCTGAGGAAAACGCCCAGGCAGTGTCCGCGGCAAAGTTCATTTATCTGAGTGGCGGCTCGGTCTTTCATTTGAAGTCGGTTTTGAAGGACTCGAAAGTCTGGTCCGCACTCGTGTCAGCGTGGAGGGCCGGAGCGACCATTGCCGGTTCCTCGGCAGGAGCGATGGTTCTTGTCGACCCGATGATCGACCCCAGGGGAGGGGCATTTACTCTTGGCCTTGGGCTGTTGCCCAAGATGGCCTTCTACCCGCACTTCGACCACGATGCTCCGTCCAAGCTGCACAGGACCTTCGAGATGGCGCCTTCTGATCTGCCGATCGCGTGTATCGAGGAGAAGACCGCGATCATCCGAGAGCCGAACGGCAATTGGAAAGTAGAGGGCGATGGCAAGGCGGTTGTCTATCTCAATGGCAAACTCGCCGGTTTGGGGGACTTGCCCTAGGTCTTGGCCGTCTCGGCTGAATACCTCGGGTAAGCGGCGCCGGCACCTAGCTTGGGATGTCCTCGCACCTAGCTTGGGAAGTCCTCCGACCACTCCTCGAAGGACAAGCCCGTCAGGGAGCGAACGGCTTCGACCTCCGGAGCAACGAGTTGAGCGAACCACCGTCTGTCCTCGGCCGTCAGGCGCGGCTGGCCGATCTCTTTGGTGGGGTTTTCGCGCCTCTCGAGCGAGATCTTGAAATCGCTTACTTCAAGAAATCGAAAGCAGCACTCCAGCTCGTCGCGAGGCCTTGAGATAAGTGCCTCGGCAGACATGACGTGAATCGAAGAGGCTCCGAAGGTTTCGAAGAAGGGCGAGAGATAAGTGCCGTAGCTACTCTCCGCAAAATAGAACTTCGTCTTGGTGCCCTGTTCTCGGCGCTCGATGTCGGGAGCATCGTTCTTGTCAGCCGAGATCGCATCACGAAAGCTCCTTGACTCAAGGCCCAGAGACCACATCCACCTGAAGTGCGACTCTGCACGGTCAATTGGATTGCGAAGCAAAACTATGAACTTAACTTCGGAAAGGGTGGCGGCAATCCTTTCCACCACGTGAGGAAAATGAAAATACGAGGTCGAAGACTCGCCAAGGATTTTCTCTCCTTGTGAACTTGAGAAAAGCGAGGCGTACCACTCGGCACCCTTTCCGTAGATGTCTTCCCGACTGAAGAAGTGGGGTTCCTTCAAGGGCGACATGTATATGTCAGGATGCTCAGCCAGGTAGAGATGGAGTGACGAAGTACCGGACTTGCCCGCTCCCGGAATGATTAGGTTGGGAAGCCTCGCTGCCGGAGTAGTCATATTCGGTTAGCCACCTAGAGATCGACTGAAAATTCTTCGAAGGGCACCGACCCGGCCCCGAAAGAGAGCTTGAATGCGTAAAGAGACTGATTGAGGACCTGGCCATGCTCTTCGTTGCTGGTTCCGAAGCTGTAGTGATTGCAGCCAAGCTCCTGAGCTAAGGCTATGGCGGATTCGATGGCCATATCCGTCCCCCCGGAGTTCGTACCGGAATCGTTGGATGCGAAGTACTGAAGATGCATGACCGAGTTGACCAAGTAGAAAATGGCACCCGAGACCGCTTGCTCTTCGTGGCGGGCGACTACAAGCCTGACCTCGTTAGGGAATAGTCCGTGGATCTCATTGATCTCCTCAAGGGTATGAGTGGGAGTCGAGCCAAAGCGATCCTTTAGGTTCGACTCGAGGATGGGCCAGAATTCGCCTATAGCCTCCCAACCCCAGTATGCCGACACTCCAAGGCGCTCTGCCTTTCGCAATGGCCCGATCCTGCCTTTGCGTGGGCGCATCCGGTGCCTCAAGTCAATGACGGCACATAGGCTGCACGATGTTCGGGATGCGCCTAGGCGAAACAGAGCATACGAGTCGTCTCCCATGAGGTACCGGTGAAAGAGCGGTGGAACGGGACGGTAGACAAATCGCCGATGGCCCAACTCCTTGTACCGGGAAATGGCAAGGCTCAACGCCTCGATCATCGCCTCGCCTCGGATCGACCCATCATGAACGAGGCCCCCGTAGGTGTTTCCTGGGTGGCTGATGACGGAACTCCCGTCATCCCTTCCGACGGCAGCCGGAAGGACACCACGTAGGCGACCTTTGGTATCCAAAATGAAAAGCGATCGGTCTACAAACCGATCACCGTGATAACCAAGATACCTGCGGGTTAGGCTGAAAGTCCCGTTGCAGGAACGGGATATCAGCTCGTCCCACTTATCGCTGTCGGCTTCTACAAAAGGCTCCAAATACAGTCCGGACGCGACGATGGACGGCGTTTCAACCTCGGTTTGCGATGGGGAGCTTTCGTCCATATTTCAGCTATTAGGAATATATACGCCAAAAGGTACATTCACTGGTCAAAGAGGCTCACCTAATCACAGCGGACGCGAAAGAGCGGTCTCCCATGCGGAAGACCGCTCTTTCATTTGGTGGCTATGAAGTTACTCTTCCGGCATGAGCCCTAGGTTGCCGGTGAGCAGGAATCCCAGGAGACCTAGGTTTCCGGAGAGATAGTCACCATCAACAACTTGTGGGTCACCTTTGGTGGCACGCCTTGGGCACTGCCGTCTCCCACGATCTTGTCCACAACACTCTGTCCTGCCGTCACCTGCCCGAAGAGCGAGTATTTAGGCGGTAGTCCCTGTCCCTGGCTGCCGTCGACGATGAAGAACTGGCTACCACCGGAGTTTGGTTGACCGGTGTTGGCCATAGCAATCGAGTAGTTCGGGTAAGGACCTGCCTTGGGGAACTCGTCCGGAATCGTATACCCAGGGCCACCCTGACCGGTGCCGGTCTGGTCGCCGCCCTGCATCATGAATCCAGGGATGACCCGGTGAAAGATGGTGCCGTTGTAGAAACCCTTCTCGGCCAAGAACACGAAGTTGTTGACGGTTTTGGGGGCTTCCTTGGGGTCAAGGGAAAGCGTGATGTTGCCCACGTCGGTTTGCATCACAGCCGTGTACGTCTTTGAGGTATCGATGCACATGGGCGGCGCCTTCGAGAATGTCATCTTGAGCGGCGTTGTCCGTGCACCAATGTTTGCGGGTTTGCAGTTCTCTATGGGATGAAGAGCTGCCAGAGTCGTCGACGTCGTGCTCTTGCTCTTGTTTCCGTTCGTCGTGACAGCGATTATCGCAATGACCACAGCCAGCAGAATGATGACCGCGGCTGCGGAGATCGCCTTCTTCCTGGTCTGGGCGCGCTTGTGGGCAGCAGCCTCCTGGGCCTGCCTCATCTGCCTATTTATCCGTTGTCTTTCACGCTTATTAGAGGGCACGAGGTCGGAATTTAGTCGCGAAAAGCCTCTTCCGCTACATCGCGCCTCATTTCAGCCTGTCACAGCGGGTGGGTAGACCCTGCTGGTTTTGAAGTACCGTTTGTTCCGTGGGCTTAGTGGTTCAGAAATTCGGGGGCACATCCGTAGGCGACGCCGAGCGCATACGCGCAGTGGCTGAGCACATCCAAAGGACCGTCAAAGCGGGAAATCAAGTTGTGGTGGTTGTCAGCGCAATGGGAAAGACCACCGACGACCTAGTCAGGTTATCGAAGGAAGTCAGCAAGGTCAGTGTCCCACGCGAGATGGATATGCTGCTCACCGCTGGGGAACGTATCTCGATGGCCCTTCTTTGCATGGCGCTGGCCGACCTTGGAATTCCGGCCGTTTCGTTCACGGGAAGCCAGGCTGGCATCATCACGGACACGGACCACACCCGGGCAAAAATCCTGGAGGTGAAGGGCGATCGTCTTCGAGACGCCTTGGCTGAAGGGAAGACTCCGGTTGTCGCGGGTTTCCAAGGGGTTTCGACGGACAACGACGTCACCACCTTGGGCAGGGGAGGCTCGGATACCACGGCAGTAGCGCTGGCCGCCGCTCTTGGCGCCGACTACTGCGAGATCTACACGGATGTGACAGGCGTGTTCAATGCGGATCCTCGGATAGTCCCCGGGGCCAAGAGGTTGGACCGGATCTCGTTCGAGGAGATGCTGGAGATAGCTGCATCGGGAGGACGGGTGCTTGCGCTCAGGTCCGCAGAGTTCGCACGCAACCACAATGTCGAGCTCCAGGTTCGGTCGAGCTTCACCTGGGAACCCGGCACTTGGGTAGTAAGAGAGGATCCTTCGATGGAACAAGCAATAGTTTCAGCGGTTACTCATGACGTATCTGAAGCGAAAGTCACAGTTTCGGGAGTACCCGACAAGCCAGGTATAGCCGCCAAGCTCTTCCGGGGACTGGCAGATCGTTCCATCAATGTTGACATGATTGTCCAGAACACGTCCGTACATGGGAACACTGACATTTCTTTCACTGTCCCGAGGGACGATCTTGAGACTTCATTGGCGGTTGCGCAGGGTTTGCTTGGTGAGCTGGGCGCCACCGAGGTTAGTGCCGACTCCGAAATTGCCCGGGTGTCGCTCGTGGGAGCCGGGATGAAGACGCATCCTGGAGTGACTGCGAAAGTGTTCGAGGTGCTCTACGCCGAGGGAATCAACATCCAGATGATCTCTACATCATCCATCCGGATATCCTGCGTGATCGACAAGGAATCCACCGAGAGGGCGGTTAGGTCGCTGCACAGCGCATTCGAACTGAGTGCCTAGAGAGGCTTCGTTCTCGGGGAAACCCACCAGTGATTGTCTGGAATTGAGCGTAAGCTGGTGGGATGCGTGTTGGTGTTTTTGGTGCGACAGGGCAGGTCGGAGCCGTTATGCGCTCCATCCTTGCCG
>DAIDIS010000162.1 GCA_027451785.1 Acidimicrobiales bacterium | reverse complement strand
CTTCCAAGGCGGACGCTGACAGCACGAGACGCGTAAAGGTGGAATCACAGGGAACTGGGGTGGCGGCCCACGTCGGGCTCCATGCACTTGGTTTATTTGCCGACCAGTTGGGACTCGGTAACTGTGTTTCATCGCGTCTGTCTTGGATGGGTTCAAGCATTCCTGTCCACGATCGTGGCAAGGCCCTGGTCCAGACGGCCCTCGTGCTTGCGGGAGGTGGCGAGAATTGTCTCGATATCGAGCACCTGCGCGTAGGGTCCGACCTCTTCGGTTCAGTTCCTTCAGATACAACGGTATCCCGGGCCTTCCACGAGAAAGGCCCACTGTAGCCGGAAGCGGTCGTATCTGGGCTGGCCCAGCTGAGCGAGAAGGTGTGAGCCTCCCCACGATTCACGGACAACTACTCAGAAAGTCGAATCTCACGAAAAGTTAAACGCGTGTCGCCGACGAGCAGGAAGTTGGAGGCCGAGTACAACGTGGAGGCCGCCCTTGGGGTAATCGACACCGTCAGATGGGTAGCCGAGGCCACCTAATAGTCTGTCCACTTTTCATAGGGAAGCTCGCTCCGGCTCAAGCAAAAGTTAAATCCAGACCCACGCTGACCTGACATTCAAAAGGAAATCCCAGATGCGTCGGAGATTCCAGTTCGGGCGGGCTAATTTAGCGAGATATCAGCTACTGAATTCAAGGAGGCCTCCGTGGGTGGCGTCAGCACATATTTGAACTTCATGGGAGATGCCGAGGAGGCATTCACCTTCTATGGCAAGCTATTCGGTTCAGATAACGAATTGCAGATTGTGCGGATGAGTGAAATGTCGGCTCATGGCGGGCCAGACCTTACCGACTCCGAAAAGGGCCTCGTTGCTCACGCCGTTCTCCCGATCCTTGGTGGCCATGTTCTTATGGGGTCCGACATGCTGGAGTCCATGGGCCACCAGCTAAGAAAGGGAAACAACGTCACCATCAATATGGACTTTGACACGCGGGCCGAAGCAGATCGCTTCTACGCAGAGCTAAGTGCCGGAGGAAGCGATTCAACGGGAATGCAGGACATGCCCTGGGGATATTGGGGATGCACCGAGGATAAATACGGAATCCGCTGGATGTTCAATTGCCAGGAGCAAAAGTCGTAGCCGGGAATCTGCTGATCCGAAAATAACCGCAATCGGGCGTGGGGACGCATATTGGCCTACCGCAGTTGCTGCACCTTCGAATAATCAGAGGCGGCCTAGGCCGGCAGGCAGATCAACAGACCAATGTTCTAGGAAGTCGGAAAGGATGGCAGTATTCCAAACGATCGGCCTGTATTCGCTTCGATCTGTGGAAAGGCGATTCGTAGCTAAGTGTAGCCCATCGTGCTACACTTAGCGTGTGACAAAGACCATTGCACAACGCGAACTTCGCAATGCCAATTCCAAAGTTATCGATGCCGTGGCTTCGGGGGAGACCTTCGTAGTAACCCGTCACGGGGTACCAGTCGCCGAACTTCGTCCCATCACGAAGATTCGCAGAAGCCTCATTCCCAAGGCCGAGCTGAAAGCAATCGCCGCGGAGGCCCCTCATATCTCCGCAGACAAGTTTCGAGCTGACCTCGACAGGGTTGTAGATCAGGCCCTTTAGATGTCGGTCGGGCTCTTGGATACTTCTGTAATAATCGACTGGGATGATCCCAGCGTTGTCGACGCGTTGCCTGACGAGTCCGCAATATCGGCGATCACTTTCGCCGAGCTTTCTGCGGGACCCAGCTTGTCTGCCGACGTACTTGAGGGGCTTCGTCGCCAAATTCGCCTACAACAAGTAGAGGCAAGTTTTGAGCCAATCCCCTTCGACGTAGCGGCTGCTCGCAGTTACGGACTCATTGTTGGTGCTGTCAACAAGTTGGGGCGGAACCATCGCAGCCGCGTAGCTGACCTCATGATTGCTGCTACAGCATATGCAAATGGCATGGCCCTCTATACTCGCAACCCGGGCGATTTCGCGGGCCTTGAAGACCTAGTAACCGTAGTAACCGTTTAGGGTCCACCATAGGTTAGAGCGCGCAGTGCAGTGTTTTAGGCGTGGAAGCCTCCAGGCCGGAGCTGAGCGAGTTCTTCGAGACGGTAATGCTTCACCTCAACGAGGTCCAGAGGCGGGTTGTAGCAGGTGCCAAGTCTAAGGCGTTGGGTCGCGGCGGCAATACTGCTGTGGCTCAGGCTTCGGAGATGAGCCGCAACACGGCAATAAAGGCGGAGAGCGAAGTTGTCTCGGGGATTGAGCCCACTGAGCGCCTCCGTCCCGTCGGTGGAGGGGACAGGCCTGCAATCGAAAAGCAGCCAGGCCTCCTGGAAGCATTGGACGAGCTGGTTCACCCCTCCACCCGTGGCACGCCTATTTCGGCTCCTAGGTGGACGCTGAAATCCACCTACGAGTTGGCCCGAGACCTCCAAGGCAAGGGATACAAGGTCTCGGCAGAGCTTGTCCGGCGACTCCTTAACTTTGACAGGCTCTGTCTGGCATGCCAAGGAGGTTGTCCGATTTATATACGACATTGAAGACGCAGATACAGCCCAACAGTTCGTGAGCGAACTGGCCACAGACCTTCGCGACGACTCGTGTTCCGTCGAAGTTCGAACGCTAGGTCGCACCATCGGAAAGTGGATAGACCAGTTCGTGGCCTGGCATGAGGCCCGAGTCGCCAACGGCCCAACAGAATCAACGAGCAACGTCATCAAGCGCATCAAGAGAATCGGCTTCGGCTTCCGAAACTTCGCCAACTACCGGGTCCTGCTCTATGCGGGAAAACCCAACTGGGATCTACTTCCGACCGTCAGACCCCGCTGATTTTCGAAGGTCCAACAAAATGGAACCTTATTTCCGACATTAGTCATCTAATCGTCGAGGGAAGTACGACACGGACGCCACTGCTCCTTCCCTATGTCGCCCAGGCCGCGCTAAGGGCAGGCTTGAACTTGCCGCAATATGAAGCAGTGCCAGATGATGTTTACGAAACCGACGGCCTGCACAGTGATGCCCGTCTGCGAGCTGCCGGGTAGCGCGATCTTGTAACTCGTCGATGAAGGGAGATCAGCGGAAGTCGAAACGGTGACCGAATAGGATCCTGCGCTGGATGGGTTGGTGACGGTCAGGTCGGTGATCTGGATCGAATCTCCCGATGCAATTGAAAATGGAACTGTGAAGGTCATCGTATTTCCGCTTGGGCAAGGCAAAGGCGCCCTCGTCGGCGGGGAAGTGGACAAATCTTCAATGCATGGAGGATCGATTTGCTTGAGCGCGTTGCTATAGCAGTTGTTGCTCCCAAGGTCGGTACCGGGCGCGGTAGTGATCGTGATGGTTCCGCTGCCGCCGACCAGTGCTCCGGTACGAGAAGTGCTGAAAAAGAAGTCGTACTCTTGACCGACGCCTCCAGCTTGTGGAGGCTGACCGGTGGGCGTGACGATCTGGAGTCTCAAGTTTTGAATGCTGCCGGAAGGAGTTGCGGATGCCTGTCCAGCTCGAATGCCGATGCTGGTCGTCATCACAAAAGCGGAAAGCATGATGAAAGTGGCGCTACGTTCCGCCAATGAACGAATTCGGTGTCGCGATTCCACTTCGATCTCATTTGTTATCAAGTCCGGATCAATCCGGGCGTATAAATGCGATTCTTCGCAATCCAGCGAGTTCGTCTAGGAGGGCCGTGCCCCAATTACCTCGGGTTGGCGCCAATGCCATCCGCCTAGCTCTTAATAGCTGGGCCAATTCAAGTGGTGACGTCTACACCTGAGCCTTAGGTCCACCGGTCTGAGCGAGATGGCGAGCAGAATGCTCGCTGTCAAGACTCAACACAGACCGATGGAGATAGACAGCATGCCAGTAAGTCCACTGTCCTTGCACGAACGCGAGGAGATCCGGGTGGGAATTGAACTTCACGAGACGGACCAGGAGATAGCCGATCGCATAGGGAGGCACCGCACCACCGTCAATTCTGAGATCAGACGCAACGGCGGACGTCCAAGCTATTCGGCTACGAAGGCCGAGGTTCGGGCTACCGCCAAACGGAGGCGTCCGAAGGAACCGAGGCTCAAAGCCGACCGCAAGCTTGCAGCTCACGTGGAGGAGCGATTGAAGGCCAAGGACTCCCCGATGACGATTTCAATCGAGCTGACCCGAGGAGTCTACGGGCTGGAGGCGAAGATATCCCACGAGTCCATCTACCGGGCGATATATGCCCATGGGAAACGTGGCCTCCCCAAGGGCCTCCATTTGGGGCTGCACCGGCAACGCAGGTGCCGGAAACACAGGAGAGCCGGTGGTACTCAAGAAAAGCTCAGCCCATTAGGCACCTTCACTCTGATCACCTCAAGGCCGGACATCGCACTTCAGCGGACCCAGCCCGGGTACTTGGAAGGCGACCTCATCACCGGCGCGTACAACCGGTCTGCAATTATCACCGTCTTCGACCGCATGAGCCGCAAGCTGTGGCTGGCCGACTTTGTAGAAGACCACGGAGCAGACGAGACCATGGCAGCTCTCGGCGAGATCATTGAGCGCATCCCACCCCAAATACGCCGCACCCTCACATGGGATCAGGGACGGGAGATGGCAAGACATCAAGATCTTGCAGAGCTCTTCGGGATCGAGGTGTTCTTCGCAGAGCCGCATTCGCCTTGGCAACGGCCTACCAACGAAAACGGCAACGGCCTCATCCGTCGCTACGTCGGCAAGGGAACCGATCTATCGGTGTTCACACCGGAGGACCTACGAAAAATCGAAAACCGCATCAACACCATTCCTCGCAAGAGCCTCAACTGGTCAAGCGCCGACGAGGTCTACAATCGTGCTGTCGCGATGACCGGTTGAATTGGCCGAGGCTCGATTTGACTGGCGCCCTAAAATGGGCGCTTCCCATACGTTGCTCCATTTGGCCAAGCCGCGAAGACCCGTTTATAAATTCCAGGTTTTCTGCCTTGCGTGACGAGTCCCGCTCCTTGATGGAGGCCTAATCGCGAACCCGCCTCCACCAAGGAGGCCGCATGTCCGTCCACGTCCCAAGCGAAACCAAGAACCGCTCCCACCGAGGAGAGGAGCGTCTTGCCCAAGCCCAGGAACTCCTGGCCAAAGAAGTCACGGCCCTCCGCTCCGGCGATGACTG
>DAIDIS010000161.1 GCA_027451785.1 Acidimicrobiales bacterium | reverse complement strand
CCCGCATCTATGGATGTCGCTGCCGGGTGGGAGAATGGATCGTGATGGGAACCTCCTCTGCAACCGCATGCGTGGGTGTGTGGATCCAAGCCCCCTTTGCGATCGCTCTACGCACAAGGCCCGGGAAAGCAAGCACTGCCGGCTGGCACATCTGCGGGTAGCGGATCATCGTCAAGTCGTGAACCGTAACCACCTTGGTGGCCCGAGCGGTTGGTGGAACCACGAAATTAGTGCCGTGGACAACTTCAATCCGCCGGCCGCCCAGAAGCTCGAAGCCCGGGAAGTCAAACCTCGACCACAACGCGTGCAGAGGCCTTGCCGGCATGGGAAGGCCCAGGGAACTCACTCCAGGTGGAAGCTCATCCACTATAAGGCCACGACGCCGCAAAGAAATCGCGAAGGCATTGGTGGATATCTCGCTCGAAGCTCCGAGAGCGCTTAATATCCCATAACAGAACTCGCCGACTCCGGTACGAGGGCCGATGAGAGGCGTCGCATCCAAAGCGACGTTTAACTTCCCGTTCGGTAGAATTGGGCGCTCTGTCCGGTTGTCGCCCATGGGGGTACGGTAATTATTCAATCAGACGATTCCAAGTCGATCACTGTCGCAGCTCTGTGTGGTGGTGTTGGGGCAGCCAAACTCCTCAACGGCATGACTCTCGCGTTCGATCCGGCCAGGATCACCGCGGTTGTCAACACGGGCGACGACACGGAGCTTCACGGCCTTCATATCTCCCCCGACATTGACACAGTCATCTACACATTAGCGGGAGCGGTCAACCAGGAGACAGGTTGGGGCCTGGCCGGAGAAACATGGACGACAATGGAGAGACTTGAAAGCATTGGAGGGGAAGCCTGGTTCAAGCTCGGAGACTGCGACCTGGCAACCCACTTGCACAGGACGCACCTGTTGCGCCAAGGCGTCAGCCTGACGGAAGTGACGGCTGCCCTCGCAACTTCTTGGGGACTGTCCACCAAAGTCCTCCCAATGACAAACGGGCGCGTGCGGACGATGGTCAGGGTTACGCAATCGGCGCTACCGGGAAGCCTGAACCCTGCCTACAAAAGGCATGTCATTGCCGGAGAGGAGATCTCCTTTCAGGAGTACTTCGTCGGCTTGTTCCATAGTGTCGGCGTCTCGATGGTGGAGTATTCAGGCGCAACAACCGCAGCGCTCACCGACGAGGCAATTAGGGCGATCAAAGAGGCCGATACGTTGGTAATCTGTCCTTCGAATCCAGTTTTGTCTATCGGCCCGCTGCTGGCGCTGAGTGGAGCCCGCGATCTCCTGGAAGGTCGGAGGGACTCAACAGTGGCGATTTCCCCGATCGTTGGTGGCCAAGCAATCAAGGGCCCGGCTGTTGAGGTGATGCATTCGACGGGACTGGAGCCGACAGCCTACGGGGTAGCTAAGGCATATCGCTCGATAGCATCCAACCTCGTAATCGACGAAGCCGACGCTGGGCTCGCCGGAAAGATTGAGGACCTGGGTATTTCTGTGAAGGTCACGGACACGATCATGAGCTCGCGAGAGTCCGCTGCCCGACTCGCCTCCGAAGCAATAGCAATGGTCTGCGGACCTTGAGCGCCATATCCATCCACCCAATCGAGGGTATTGGTGAGGTTAAACCGGGCGACACCCTAGCGGACCTCCTGATTGATCGATTCGATTTTCATCCCCTGGACGTCGTTGTCGTCACGCAAAAGATCGTGTCCAAGGCGGAGGGGCGTCTGGTGACCGTCGGTGAGGACCCGGGCGAGCACGAGGCCCTTGTCGAGAGCGAGAGCGTGAGAATTATTCGCCGTCGTGGAGAGCTGCTTATCTCCGAGACAAGCCATGGGTTTATTTGTGCAAATGCTGGGATCGACTACTCCAACGTTGAGCGGGGGCAGGCCGCGCTTTTGCCGCTCGACCCCGACCGCTCGGCGAGGCGAATCAGGGATGGATTAGTTGCTCGCACTGGATATGAAGTAGCCGTAATCGTGTCCGACACTTTTGGCAGGGCTTGGCGCAAAGGCCTTACTGACATCGCAATCGGCTGCGCGGGGATCTCGGCAATTGTGGATCTCAAAGGAACATCCGATCACATGGGCAGGGAGCTCCAGGTAACCGAGATCTGCATTGCCGACGAGTTGGCCGGTGCGGCGGAATTGGTCATGGGAAAAGCCAGGTCGGTCCCCGCCGCAGTGGTCAGAGGCATCGAACCGGAATGGTTCAGGGAGTCTTCAGTTCGAGCCGAGATCGTTCGCCCGCCCCAAGAGGACCTTTTCCGCTAGCCAATGGCGCTTAGCACGCCGAATAACCTGCAAGCGGCCGCGTGGGGCGCCGAACTTCAGCCCTGGCTGGTTCGTTCGTGCTCAAGGACCTGGGCGGAGCCGTCCACCAGCCTGGTCCATGACTTCCACCCCAATTGGATTTCCGCACGTTTCGGGTCGAGTGACGACCGCATTAGCTCTCCGGGGCGGGCGGGAGCATACTCCGGCTGCATGTCCGACCCAGCCGCAGTGGCCATTGCAGCATAAAGCTCATTTACCGATGTCTCGTTGCCAGTGCCGATGTTGATTATCAGCCCGTCACCTTTGCTCGCGGCTTTCGAAAACCCGTCGACGACGTCATCGACATATACGAAATCCCTGGTCTGGAGCCCATCTCCAAAAATGGTGCACGGCTTGCCTTCATTGAGGTTGCCTGCAAATATCGCCACGACCCCAGCCTCGCCGTGAGGATCCTGTCGCGGGCCATATACATTGGCGAGCGCCAGCGCTGTGAACTCCATGGCGAAAAGCTCACGATATGCCGCTAAGTAATCACACACGGCCTTCTTTGATACTCCGTAAGGCGAAAGCGGGAAGTGAGGTTGTGACTCTTTTACCGGCAGGTCCGATGGATCAACATCGCCATACAGCGTGCCCCCACTCGCAGCAAAGACAATCTTGCGTGCCCCGGCCACCTTTGCCGCCTCCATCACCTTCAAGCTGCCCATCACGTTTATCTCTGCATCCAGGAGGGGGTCCGCCACCGACACCCTTACATCGGCCTGGGCCGCAAGGTGGTAAACCACCTCGGGCTTGCGCTTCACCATTAGGTCGGCAAGCTCGTTGGACCGAATATCAAGATTATGAAAGTTGAGTTGCTTGGAATACTCGGCCCTAGCATTTGCGAGGTTGCCAAGGCTCCCGCTTGAAAGATTGTCTACCACTTCGACCTCATGGCCTTCTGCGAGAAGCCTATCCACGAGGTGCGAGCCGATGAACCCGGCACCACCAGTCACGATTGTCTTCATTGCTCCACTCCCTGGCACCACTTTCCATGCAGCCGACACCGCCTAGCGCCTGCTGCAATTTCGCATTGTCTGCGACGGAGACATCTCACTGAGGGACTCTTTCGGAATCGATCTTGGATCCTTCGTCGACAATGTGTTCTTCCCCGATAACGCTCAGTCCGGTAATCGAGGCACCCCTCCCGACCTTAACACCTGGGCCGATGACCGAGTCCTCGACCAGAACGCCGTCTTCGAGCTGGGCGCCGTCCATAACGACCGAGCCGGTGATGGTCACGTTCTTTCCGATCGTGCAGCCCGAACCGATAGCAGAGGTCTCTATGCGGCAACCTGCGCCAACACTTGTGCCTTCTCCGAAGAGAGTCCGCTTCCCGGGATGCGATGAGATATAAGTCTTGCCTACCGCCCACGCCCCTTCGGCAATCTCCTGGGCATCCGGATGAGGGATGGTGCCTCGGACGCCGGCCACCAGATCGAGGTTTGCCTCCAAGTACTTCTCGGGAGTGCCCGCGTCAAGCCAGTAGCGATCCGCGCTTAGGCAAAATAGTTTTCCCTCCCCGGCCACCTCCGGGAAAATCTCCCTCTCGATCGACACCCTCCTGCCGGGCTGAATTCGCTCAAGGAACTTCGGTTCCAACACATAGGTTCCGGCGTTGACCAAGTTTGTCGGGGCCTCGTCTTTTGGAGGCTTTTCGACGAACTGCCTCACCTTGCCATCGGGATCGGATACAACCACTCCGAAACGAGACGGGTCCTCTACGGGGGTGAGCATGATCGTGGCCTCGGCACCCGAAGCTCTATGGAACTTCACGATCTCCTGAACGGAAGAATCGGTGATCACGTCGCCGTTCACAACAACGATTGTCTCATCGGCAAACCCGGCTTGATCAGCCGCGAACCGAATCGCACCCGCCGTGTCCAAGGGCTCCGGCTCAACGGCATAGTGCAGCCTCACTCCCTGAGCAACACCGTCCGGGAATGCCAGAAGGAAGGCATCCGGCCGGTAGCCGAGCGACAGGACAACTTCGTCGATCCCAGCTTCAGCCAAATGGATGATGACCCGCTCGATCATCGACATCCCAGCAATCGGAAGCATCTGCTTCGGAACGGTATAGGTCAGCGGTCGTAGCCGAGTTCCCTCACCACCAACCAGAACGACACACTTCATCGTCGACAGCCTCCCGCAACGAGCTCTCCAAAAGTTCGCAAGATCACTCCTGGCGAGCAGTCCTCTCGGCCTGCCGTCACTTCGCCTTCGTGGTGGTGGTCTTGGCAGCCGTCGTCGACGTGGTCTTGTTTGCGGCAGTTGTTGGCGGCGCAGCTGTTGTGGTTGGTGCAGCTGTCGTAGCAGGCGCGACCGTGGTGGCCGGAGCGACAGTTGAGGCGGTGGAGCTGCTTGCCGAAGTTGGAGCGGTTGTCGACGAACTCGACGTAGAAACTTGGTCGGCATTCGCCAAGGCAGTCAGAACCGAGGAGGACGGCTTAGCGACGGTCTGTCCGTTTGCGACGAAGCCGACCGTAATCAGCTGGTCTTTAGCGAAACGCAAAGCGGACGGCGTGCCAGCATAGATATGTCCCGTCGTATCCGACAGATAGTCGTTCCAGACTTTGATTTGTACCTTGCCCGGCTTCGTGCCGCACTTGTCACCATTTACATATTCAGAGTGGCCGGGAACAGTAAGCGAAGTAGAAGTGATCGAGATCGGCGGTGAGTACTCCGAGATGAACTTGCCCAGCGTGGCATTTGCGCCAGCTTCGGAAGCATTCTTCGGCTTAATTGTGATCACACCGTTACCGGCTGTAGTGAAACCGCCGGTCGCGTTGGTACTGGCAGCAAGATTCGGCTGCAGCGACCCGCATATATCCACGGCCAAGCCAACGTGCCAGGTAGTCCCTACGGCGGGTTGAGCTTTGGTGTTTCCTTTGGCGTTGAGCTGCCCATTCTGGAACTCGTACCTGCTGTACAAGACCAGGAGAACACCCAAAATCACGATAATAGCCATCGCCCCCTGGAAACTCCTGGGGGTCTGTCCCTTTCGCTTCGGGCCTCCCCCGGTGGAAGCGGCTCGTGCAACTTTTCGGCCCAATTGTCCTCTTGCCATAGCGCAGACACCATACTTGAAATTCGAGGTACTTTGCTCTTCGAGCCGATAGGGGCTCTCACGGCAGTCGGCTAAACGGACCGGCTTTGTGCGATCGCCGATCGTTAACCATCCTGGGATGCTATCCCTTTATCCCCTGAATAACCTGCGGCAATGCGTTGAATAGTCGCCACCACTGACCTGGCAAACAACGCCGCAACTGCGCCTGGCCAAAGAATCTTTGCGGGACCGCGCAAGGCTCTCCACGAAAACCTCGCTGCCGACTCGAAATGCGCCCAGATCATCCTGTAGGGCTTAACCGAGGAAGATACTCCGCCGACGTGAACGATAATCGCTTCGTCTACGATTCCCACCTTGAAACCCTTTGCGGCAATTCGTCGACAGAGATCCACGTCTTCCATGTACATGTGAAAGGACTCGTCGAACCCTCCGACTGAGTTGAAGACATTCCGATCGACAAGTATGCACGAACCTGAGACCCAATCGACCTGCCGGGGTGCTGGATCCCTGACCAGATCGCCAGATCGAGGTGCTGGATCACCTGCACGAGTCGGCTCGTCCACTTTGCCGTGATATTTGGCGGTAAATGGATTTCCCGGCCACAGAGGACCTAGCAGGGCATGCCCTAGTGCCGTCAGGGGGTCGGGGAAGCTCCTTCCTGTTGGGTAAGCCGTGCCGTCAGGGTTCAGGATTTTCGGCCCTAATAAGGCAAAGGAGCCGGGTCTCAAATCGGGAGCTAAAGGACTGAGCCCCCCCATCAGTCTTTCCAACGCATGTGGGCGAAAGGTCAAATCCGGGTTGCACACCAACACGCAACTGACGTTCGGCGAGAGTCGACTTTCGCCGAGGTTGGCGCCGGCCCCATAACCAAGGTTTGCACCGGAGCGGACGACTCTCACCGCCAAGCCGCCTGTTGCGTCCTTATCCCGGTGTCCGCCCAGAGCACCATCCGTGTCCCGGTGTCCGCACACACCACCGCCCTGACCACCATCCGGAACACCACTTGTACCCCGCCGTTCGATCCCGGGACCAAGCGTGAAAATCTCCGACTCGGAGTTGTCTACAATAACGATCTCTCCTATACCCTGTTCCGCCAGGTCTTGGGCACACTGGTTGGCCAAGGATGCCGACTCGTAGTTGACGACAATTGCGCCGACCGAGGCAAGGCTGGGCTGGGGATCGCCTGTCAACTTGCGGCGATTTCCTTGAGCATCCATTCATAGGTTGCAGCGATTCCGGCCGAAAGCTCGATTCTCGGCTCCCAACCCAGGAGTGACCTTGCCAGTCCGATATCGGGACAGCGCCTAGTCGGGTCGTCTTCCGGCAACGGCCGGAACTCGATTTCGGAATCGG
>DAIDIS010000160.1 GCA_027451785.1 Acidimicrobiales bacterium | reverse complement strand
CATCGGGTGATCCGCCCGTCCAAAGGTGTCCACGTAACGGTTCCAAGGGAAAAGCTCCCCTGCGATGTTGCGGCAGTGATCCCCGTCAAGGGCGACAAGAGGTCAGTATTCGTCATCCCCTGGGAACACGAGACCTATATCGGGACTACCGACACGGACTACCAAGGCGACATCGACAACCCGGCCTGCGAGCCCGACGACGCTCAGTACCTTCTTGATGCTGTAAATCGATTCTTGAATCGCAAGTTATCGCTAAGCGATGTCTCGGGAGCTTGGGCAGGACTCCGCCCCTTGGTCGAGCACGAGACCGCTCAAAATGGATGGAGAGCGTCCCGCACCGCCGACCTGTCCAGAAGGCACGAAATCATCGCAGATGGCAATCTGGTTTCGGTTACGGGCGGCAAGCTCACTGCCTACAGACGAATGGGTGCCGATGCGATCGACGCCGTGGCCCGAGTACTGGAAAGACCGGTAGGAAGGTCGATCTCGAAGAACCTGAAATTGCGGGGCGCTGAAGGTTTTGGCGATAGGCCCGTGTCTTTCCTGGCAAAGGAGTGGGGGATAGAGGAATCAATCTGCCGCCACCTCCTCGGACGCTATGGTTCAGACGCTGAATTCGTGGCCGAGCTGATAACCGCCGATCCATCGCTGTCCAGGCCGATACTGGCCAGCCAGCCGTACGTTGCAGCCGAAATCGTGTTCGCCGTCAGGTACGAAATGGCTATGACCCTGGAAGACGTCCTTTCGAGACGCACCCGCTCCCTCCTCCACGATATCGATGGCTCTCTCGCCGGGGCACCGGAATGTGCACAGATCATGGCCGTCGAGCTTGGTTGGAGCGACGAAGAGAAGGAGAGGCAACTCGTGGCCTTTACGAAGATCGCTGAAAGCCTAAAAGCACATCTACGCGGAGTGACCCAGGAGCCCGCAGCCGAGAGGAAGCCGTGACTTCACCAACTCCCCCCCTTGGCGGTCCAGGAATTGCCGACCCATCCGACCCGTATTTCTCGTTCGACCGTGCGGAAATAGGCGACGATTTGCTTAGGCTTCTCGGCTCTGCCTGCTCGGAAATCACCCGCGATCCTCAGTCGCTTTCCGGTGCCGGACAGGACTGGTGGCCCCTCACCCTTCACATGTCGCTTGCTGGAATCCCGCCCTCATTACCTTCGGTGATAGCAAGGCCAACAAGCTCCACAGAGGTCTCGGCGATACTCTCCATCTGCAACGAGAGGCGGATTCCGGTAACCGCCCAAGGCGGAAGATCCGGCGTGTGCGGAGGAGCGATGCCCTTTTCGGGTGGGGTTGCGATTGACCTTTGTGGCCTCGCCGGCGTATTCGATCTCGACAGTGTGTCGCTGCGCTTCAAGACCGGGGCCGGAACGTTCGGCTGCGACTTGGAAGCTCACTTGAACGGCGAGGGCTATACCTTGGGGCACTGGCCACAGTCGATGGACCTATCCACGGTTGGGGGTTGGGTCGCCTGCAGGAGCGCAGGACAGTACTCAACCCGCTACGGCAAGATCGAGGACATGCTGACGGGACTCGAGGTGGTCACAAGCAGTGGGGAGATTATAAGGATCGGCTCGCGTGGCCCAGGAAGCTCCACCGGCCCCGGCATTGCCCATCTCTTTCTCGGTTCGGAAGGAACGCTTGGTGTCGTCACCGAGGCCGAGTTCCGGATGCAGCCAAAGCCCGAGGTCGAAGCGAAGCTCGCCTTCGGCTTCACCTCATTCGCAGAGGGATTGGAGGCCTGCCGGAAGATATTGCGGCGTGGAGCAACCCCCGCAGTGCTGAGGCTCTACGACAACATAGAGTCGGTTAGGAACTTCTCCGCCGTTGAAGGCGCTGGAGACGAGATAAAAGCCCACAGCCTGAACGTTCTGGTTGTCGTAGACGAAGCCGACCCTGAACTCCTCGGCGCGACGATGAATGTCGTCGGACAGGAGTGCGCTGCCGCCACGCCTCTCAACACAGGGATATGTGACCGCTGGATCTCCCACCGCAACGATGTCTCTCAATTGGAACCGCTGGTGCGCTCGGGGGTTGTAGTTGACACCATCGAGATCTCAGCCCCCTGGGCAACCCTTTATAGGGTCTACGAGAGGTCAATCGAAAACTTAGGCGCCATTACCGGAACCCTGAACGCATCAGCTCACCTGTCCCACTCCTACAGGGATGGCGCCTGCATTTACTTCACCTTTGCGGGGGTCAACCAAGAACTCACCATCGGGAATGTCCAAGACGCTGATCGCCAAGCTCAACAAGCCCATTTGGAATGGGCAACCGACTACTACGCCAAAGCTTGGGGTGCAGTAATGAACGCAACGATTGAATATGGGGGCTCCATAAGCCACCACCATGGGATCGGTTACAACCGGGCCAAGTTCATGGCTAAATCGCTTGGCGGAGAGCTGGGTCTGCTGAAGTCGCTGAAGGCTGCATTGGATCCAAACGGGATCCTCAATCCTCATAAACTTTGGCAATGATCCAGCGGGCTCAACTTGTCGGCACCGCAGTGAGAGAATGACTCCTTGTATCGCGTGAGCAGACTTTTTGGCTGCCTATCGTTGAGCTAATAGGGACTCCCAACACCGAAAGGCCACTCTTGAGCATTCTTGTCATCGACGCAGGTACCAGCAGCATAAGGGCTTCGATCGTGACAGATGAAGGCACGATTGCCAACGTTTGCTCTCAACCCCTTCTTCCGTCAACCCCAATGGAGGGCTATGTCGAGATCAACCCGAAAGCTCTAGCCGAAGCCGCTTTGGACGTGGCCGCCTCGGCAATCCAAGAGGCTGGTCGCGTATCCACCGTCGCCATCACCAACCAGAGAGCAACAACAATCGTCTGGAACCGCAAGACGGGCGAGCCATATCCGATTGGTCTCGGTTGGCAGGATCTGAGAACGGTGATCAACTGTCTGATGCTGAAGGAGTCGGGCTTCAGGTTTGCGCCGAACATGACAGCCACCAAGGCCGCTGAACTGTTAAACATGGCCGACCCCGACCGATCCGGCGACTGGCTGGTCGGGACTGTGGACTCGTGGCTGGTCTGGGTCCTGTCCGGCGGGGAGGCTCACATAACCGATGCCACCAACGCCGGTGTAACAGGGCTGGTGTCTGCCGACGCTACCGCTTGGAGCCAGCCGCACCTGGATGCGCTCAATATTCCCGCCGAGTCAATGCCCCGGATCACCGACTCATCCGGCGATCTTGCCGTCGCAAGCAAGCTTCCGGGCTCTCCCGTCATAAGGGGGATAGCGGGGGACCAGCAGGCTTCCATGATCGGGCAAGGTTGCGTAGTCGGCGGTTCCGCAAAGATCACTTTCGGCACCGGCGGGATGTTGGACACACCGGTTGCGAGCCGCCCAGAGTTCGAGCAGAGAGGTGCTCAGGGCACATTCCCAATCGTCTCGTGGAGGCTGAACGGAGAGACGAAATGGGGAATCGAAGGGGCAATCCTCTCTGCCGGGACTTGCGTTGAGTGGCTGCGGGACGATCTCGGACTTATTTCTTCGGCACAAGAGTCCGACAAAGTTGCCGCGGAGTGCACGGACACCAAGGGCGTCTACTTCGTACCTGCCCTCATGGGTTTGGGCACACCATATTGGGATTTCGGAGCGAGAGGGCTGTTTGCAGGAATCTCCGCAGCCACCGGTAAGGCCGAGATCGTCAGAGCCGTGCTTGAAGGCATCGCACAGCGCGGAGCCGACCTGGTCGAGGCTGCCGAGGCCGACCCGGGCACGACCATTGAGTCGCTCCGGATTGACGGCGGAATGAGCGCGAACCGGACATTCCTGATCGCACTTGCCAACGCAACCGGGAGGGCCTTGGAGGTTTCGCCGATCACTGAGGCGACAACCTTGGGAGCCGCCTACTTGGCAGGGATAGCCACGGGCACATGGCGGGACTTGGAGGAAACGGCGGGACTTTGGAAGCCAGGCTTCACCATCGAGCCGTCAGGCGACTCGGGACGGGATCGATGGAAGGAAGCTCTCGAAAGAGCAAAAAGGACAATTCCCGATCTCTCCTCAGTCGAGTTCTGACCAACCCGTCGGTTTGGACGCTTCGGCGCGACCGGAGCTTTTCGGTAAGACTATGTGTGAGGGACTAAGGGAATTATGCGCGTAGTGGGAGGAACCAGATGAGCATCGCCGGACAATCCATAACCGTATGGCTCACAGGGTTACCCTCGGCCGGCAAGACCACCCTTGCAAAATTGCTCAGCGAAAGACTGGAGGAGGAGGGTATCGACCACCACCTCCTCGATGGCGACGAGGTACGGACTCATCTCTGCAACGACTTGGGCTTCTCCAGGAAGGACCGAGACGAGAACGTAAGGCGCGTGGGCTTCGTCGCCAACCTGCTCTCACTTCACGGCACCTTAACAATTTGTCCGGTCATTTCTCCATATCGGGAAGCAAGGGACCAGGTAAGAGAGCTCCACGATGGCCGCTTCGTGGAGGTCTATGTCGCCACGCCGGTCGAAGTCTGCGAAGAGAGAGACGTGAAGGGCCTTTACGCAAAGGCTCGCTCCGGGGAGATCTCTCAGATGACCGGCATCGACGATCCCTACGAGCCGCCCCTTGACCCCGACGTCGTCGTCCCCACCCATGAGCTATCTCGGGAGGAATCAGTCGAATTGATCTGGGATGCGATTAAGTCCCGGCTCTCTCCCCTCTGACCCGCAGCGCTGACCCGCGGGCTGTCCGGAGACCGACTTGTTGGAATGGCCGACCCGGACCTCTTGAAATCTGTGCCACCATGGAAACGCAACAACGAGCCGACTGGGTGATCGCGGCTCTTGGAAGCTCAGCCAGGGCAAGGCCTATCGCCTTTTCCTGACGGCCGCCGGGAGTCGAGGAAGGTCGGGGCTCCGCAGGACAGGGTGCTGGCTAACGGCCAGTCGAGGTGACTCGAAGGCAAGTGCAACAGAGAGTAGACCGCCGATGGTTGACACGGGTTACACCGTAGTCTTCACAGGTAAGGGTGAAAGGGTGCGGTAAGAGCGCACCAGCAGCGGTGGTGACACAGCTGGCTGGGTAAACCCCACCCGGAGCAAGGCCAAAAAGCTGGACGTGGGTTGTCCGCCCCGCCTCATCCCCGCAAGGGAAGAGGCATCCACAGGTAGGCCGCATAGATGGATGGTCGCCCATCGGAGCTGATTCTCATTTTTGTGGGAGTAACGGTCCGAGGACAGAACCCCGCCTATAGGTCGACTCGTTGTTGCTCATATCGCTTTATCCTGGGTTGTGATGGATCGATTACTCAATGTCAGCTTTCGCAGGCTCCTCGCCATGGCCGCAGCACCAACGCTTCTGACGGCACTTACCGCTCCACCCGCAGCTGCGCTTGGGCCGAGTGCATCACACGTGAACCGGGTGCTCCAATCTCCCAAGAGCCTCAAGGCGCTCCTCGCTGGTGGGAGCCTCAAGGCTTACCAAGCAGCTACGTCGCCCACCCTCGCGTGGCAGGTCTCAACCGGAGCTCCGATAGACGTCTCGTCGCCAACTCCCGCAACTCTCGATCAACAAGGGACTTCCGTTCTCGTGGGAGACACTTCAGGCAGGGTTCTCGCATTGCATGGCTCGGACGGCTCCGAGGTAAGCGGCTGGCCTGTGTCCACCGGCAATAGCGTCGAGTCGTCGCCGACCGTCGCCTACACTGGCGGCGGCAGTTACCCTAACGTCTTCGTTTCCTCCGGATCGTCGGCCACCACCAACGGGAGTCTTTCTTCTTATACGGCCAACGGGGTGCAGCGCTGGAGTCTCGGTGAACCGTCACCGGAGGCAATCGGGCAACCTTGGAACTACTCGGTGCCGATCCAGGCGACACCGGTGGTTGGGCCTTTTGGCAATGACGGGGGTTCGGACGTATTTGCGGGCACTCTTGGAATCCAGAGCTTTGCCTATAACCAAGCGGGCCAGCCTCTCTGGCCTACAGCAATTCGGGGCGGAAACCCGTATTCGCCCTTCTATCAGAACGACACGATCTTTTCGTCTCCGGCGCTGGCGGACCTGAATGGCTCCGGCACCCCCCAGATCATCGAAGGAGGTGACTCCTCCGGTACCCCGCCCGCTCCTGCAACCGGGCTGTTCGGTGGCTGCAACGGCCAGGGAGGATGCGTGCGGTCCATCAATGGCTTGACCGGAGCGGTCAATTGGCAGTTCGACACCAACGACACCGTCGACTCGTCGCCGGCTATTGGAGACGTGTTGGGTAACGGACAGAATCAAGTGGTGTTCGGCGTCGGTTACTACTGGAGCGCCTACGACGCCCAACATGGAATCGCAGGACCGACCGACACGACAAAGATATTCGTCCTCAACTCAGACGGCTCCCTCCATTGCGAGAAGGACCTTGGCGGGATCACCGTGGGATCACCGGCTCTCGCAGACATTAACGGTGATGGGAAACTCGACATCGTCATCGGAACAGCTGGGCAGATCAGCTCGGCCAACGACGGGACGTCGCAGATTTGGGTGCTGGACGGCAACTGCAACCCGCTCCCCAATTGGCCCCAGGCCAGCCCGGGAGGTGTCGTGATCGGTGGGATTGTGACCGCCAACCTGACCGGAAGCGCGACAGGCTCCCAGGACCTTCTGGTCCCGACCGGAGGCGGAATGTACGCGTTCAACGGTAGGACTGGTGCTTTGATGTTCGCGACCGACGTGGGATCCATCTCCTACGAGAACTCCCCACTGGTGGTCGACGAAGGCGGCGGAAACCTCGCTATCTACTTGGCGGGAACTTTGGCAGCCGACAACACCGGGGTGGTTTCCAAGTACGTCTTGAACACCGGAGGATCCATAGGGGCGTCCGCCTGGCCCATGTTCCACTTGGATCCCCGACACACCGGCTCGTGGGCCTCTAGCCCGGTGTCGTCCGCCTTAGGAATATCAGCGGCTCCCGGTGGGAGCGGCTACTGGACAGCCTCAAGCGACGGCGCCGTATTCCAGTTCGGCTCCGCCGGCCAATTCGGCTCCGCCGCGAACATAGCTTTGGCCAAGCCCATCGTCGGCATGGCCTCAACTCCTGACGGGAAGGGCTATTGGTTGGTGGCGTCCGATGGGGGCATTTTTGCCTATGGGGATGCGCAGTTCTACGGGTCGATAGGGTCGGCCTTCGGCTGACAAAACCCACGTCGCCCTACGGCGCAAGATGAATTACGTGGGTCTCAATTGGAGTTGGTCGGCGGTCAGATTGAAGCCGGTCAACATGAGCTTTCCCGATCGGGTCTCCAAAGTGGTGACCGAGGAGAGAGCGAGATACATACTCCAGGACGCAGCTGGGTCCGCTCCAAGGATGTGGGTAACTGCGCACT
>DAIDIS010000159.1 GCA_027451785.1 Acidimicrobiales bacterium | reverse complement strand
GCGGGCCCATCCGATGACGTAGACACGGTTACAGTGTTGCTGCCGGAGGCAAGGGGGGCTTGAACTTGCTGGAAGGTCAGATCGACCATCGTTGAGGGCGCGATTCCCACCGGAGTGGTGAAAGTGTAGGTGCCGTTCTTGCCGGGGCAGGGAAGGTTGATGGGAGTGACCCCGCCACCAGAAGAGGAAGCGCTTGAAGAAACCAGTAGGTAAGTTGGGTTGGAGGTCGAACAGCCATAGCCAAGGTCGGCACCAGGTACGGATACGGTGATGGTGCCCGAACCTGCGGCAAGGGCGCCCGAACTCGAAGTCTGGAAGTCAACGTTGAACTGATTGATTACGTGCCCAGCTTCGACTTGGCTTGGCGAAACCTGCAAATTGCCTACTGCGGAACTTGCCGCGACTCCCACTCCGACATTTGCAGCTAAAGCAATCGGCAAGGCGCAGGAAATGGCCGCAATTCCCTTTGCCAACCGTGACTTTGCGATATTCAAGATTTCATTTCCTAAGCTGTAGTGGGAACAATTGCTTATGTGGAAGAATTTTGCAGTTGCTATGGGTATCCTAGGTTCTCTAGTTCTTACCTGTCGAGCAATTTGAGCCGTTCCTCTGAGGCTTCCATTGCAACCTCTTCGTGTTCGGCGCTCTCGTTGGCCCAAGCTGAGGTGGATAGCTCTGATGAATTCCAGTAGGAATCGCTTCTAGTAAAGCGTCCGTTACTAAGGAATACGCTAAGTAAAGCAAAGGCCCGGTCGCTTTCGTTAGAGTTCCGACAAGAATTAAGGACCGGTCAAGTGGCCTTGTAACCGCAAAGAACCTGGTCGCAGAGCTTGAGGCCGACCACCTCGATGCCGCAGGCTCCCTGCGCGAGGGATTGGAGGAGATGTTCACGGTAAGGGGGCTGGGTATAAGGCCGTTACCTAGGTCAGCTCGTGTGTAAAGCACGTATCGGAGCCAGTGTCGCCCAAGTGCCGGAGCCGGGTACGAAAAGTGTCAACCAGGTGCCGGAGCCACAGTGGAAAGTATGAACCGGGTATGTACATGTCAAGTTCCCGCTTAGTTGGGCTTCCTGCCCGGCTTAAGCATTTCTGATAAAGGTGTCCCTGTAAGAAACGCCCCTTGACCTGGTAAGAATCCGAGCCGGTGGTCGGACTCGAACCGACGACCTGACGATTACAAATCGCCTGCGCTACCAGCTGCGCCACACCGGCCTTCGAGTGATAGTTGCACTCTGCGGGTACCTACCTTACTCCGAAGGCGGAGTTGCCCGCCCAATGGATGATTGGCCAAAAGGTGATTTACGTCGATTCTCCGGCTCAATTGCCCCTTTGCGTATCCTCTTTCGCCATATACTCCAATTCCTGTGCCTTCCCCGAGTCGTCTGCTCCGCTTGAACCCGATTTAGCCAAGTTCTACGATCTCCACGCCCTGGTCGACTCTGCGCCTGCGCCACTCCGCAAGAGCATCGGGCTTGTATCGGCAAAAAGGTGCCTAGCGATCAACAGTGCGGATCAGGTGAAAAGCCCGAAGTGGGTCTTGTCCCGCGGCGCCTTTCCTGCAATTCTCAGAAGGGACCAAAGACTATGGAACCTTGGTCCAATTGGACAGGACCGACTAGCCAGGATCGAGGTTCGGATCTTGCCGGGTGACTTTGTGGCCGGGGACTTCAACGTACCGCTGAACTTCATCGATTTGAGCTTTCTACTTATGGAGCGGTTTCTGGGCAGGTCCCTGAACATGCATGTGGAAGTGGTGTCCACTGTCCGTATGGACGTGGAGCGGCTGATGAGTTCCATCGAGCTGGCTTCCGCTGCACACCCTCTCTCCCGGTCAACGCTGAGAACAGAGACAAGCGAATTCAGTTGGAGAGTTTTCCCTCGATTGTGGTCTCTGCCGATTGAGATGCACCGGGTTATCAATGAAGCCGAGTTGCACCGAGAGCGGCTTCGACTGATTGGAAGCAAGATCGACTTGGCAACGGGTCCTCCGTTTCGGATCGCATTGGTGTCCTGTCCTGAACATGACGTGTTGATTGGGTCGTTTCACCATGCAGCAACGGATGGCGTTGGGGCCTTTTCGTTCATGGAGGCTCTGCTGGAGGCATACGCAGGAATGTCGATTCGAACTCAGCCCGACCTATTTGAGGCGAGAAATCAGCTTGTCCAGCCCCCAAGGCGAAAGTTAAGCAGAGATGCAGGTACCGCGGAGCCGGCCCGGCGCATGAGCGGACAAGCGCGCAGGCTTTTTAAGTCCCCGATTGCCCCGAGCGTACCGGGGAAGGAAAGCGGCGGCGGATATGGCAATTTCGGCGGCCTGGTTTATCGGAGGATCAGCCCGCCGGAGTTGAGCGCAGCGTACGAAAAGAAGCCTCGCTCCGTATCGATTGCCAACTACATGCTTGGAGCATTGCACGTTACATATGGGAAGTGGAACGAGGCACACGGCTTGGCAGTCGGGCATTTGAAAATCGGCACGCCGCTGGACGCTCGCCGCTTCGGGGTCAGGGGGACTACATTCTCGAACATCACGCGCGGAGTTTCGACAACGACGACAGCAAGCCAGAGGGCATCAGTCCAAGCGGCAGCGCTGGCAGTCGCCGACCAGATTAGGGCCGCGAGAGTTGATTACGAGATTCCAAAAGCGCTGGCATGGGGCCAGCAACTATCCGCACAACGACTCTTTTCGAAATGGCAATTCGGCTGGGCTCTGAACAGGTTCGGCGATATTTGGGGAGATCAAGTTATGTTCTCCAACATGGGAACCGTCGATCGGCTCGTGAATTTGCTCCCGAAGGAGGCCGTCATTTCAGCTACCGAAGCCGAGCAAGCGACTGTTACGTATGGAGATGGGCGAGTGGGTCAGTCGCAAGCCGATTCCGGTATCCCAATCAGGTTGATCGCCGGGGGACCGCCGTCCACTCGGAGATCTCTTACGGTCGGGACTTATCTTGTGAATGGTGGAGCGGTAGTCACGCTCCGTTTCCTGAATGATCTTTTCGATGAGCGATCTGCAGAGTCATTTGCGGATCTCTACTTGGAGACACTGTCTGGATGACCGGGATCAACCCCGGGGTCTTCCCTACTCGGTTTTCAGGATTTGGATGTACTTGTCTTTCCTTGACATTCTTTGCATGTGCCGGTGAGCGAGAAATGAAAAGGGTCAAGCTCGAACCCGGTATCTCGGGCAATTTCAAGTGCCAGGGGATCGAATATCCTGCTGGGAATTTCAATCGAATGGCCGCAGCATTCACAAACGAGATGATGGTGAATCTCGTCCTTGAAGTGCCAGAATGATGGGCCATGCCCGAGATGTGAGTGGGTGACGATGCCGCAGGTCTCAAGTAGCTCAAGTGTGCGATAGACGGTAGCCCTGCTGACTTCCGGGCTCTCGCTGCCGATCCGGTCGGCTAGCTGCTCGGCAGTTACATGTTCAGCGGAATTCGATAGAGCTTCGAGGACACGGATTCGGTCGGAGGTGATTCTGGCCCCGTGCTTTCTAAGCTCTTCCAGAGCAGAGGCCACTCGTTTTTCACTGTCCATCCGGGGTGTTCCGATCTTTTGGTGTTCCGAATCATAAGGTACCGGCAATACCCTTCAATACAGATCGCAAAATTCCGTTACTTGCCTGGAGAATGAATTCGGAACCTAAAACCTGCATCCCTGCTTGACTTCCTCTCTCATCTACGAAAGCCTTGTTCTTCAAGGTAGGTAGAAAACGCTGGGGAGGCATGTGCATTCGCATCCTTGACCGGCATAGCTCAAGTGGAAGGTGGGCAGTAGGAATCATGGCTCTTATGGGCATTTTTAGCGGTCCGAGAGGCCGCAACGCACGGGGCGGTGGTGTAACCCCAAAGAAATCCGTGAGGTTCCTGTCCGGCGTGACGGGGGCAAGCCTGGTGGCAGGTGTGTTCACCATGGCGGGTGCTGTCTCGTCTGCAGTGGCGG
>DAIDIS010000158.1 GCA_027451785.1 Acidimicrobiales bacterium | reverse complement strand
GGTTGCTTATTCCCGGCTCGGTCAAGTCGATCGTTTTTGCCATCTCCGTAAGGTCCGAGTCACGGAGCAGCTCGGTCTTCAGCGACGCAGCTATCGCCGACGAGGTTGCGTTGACTGAGTTATCAGCGGCGTTTGCGTTTTGCCTGGAGATATAGGACTCCCAGGTCTTCGCCCCGCCGAGCGATCCCAAGCACCCAATGACCAGCACAACGATCGCCAGTCCCGGAGTCGCCAACGTGGAAAAACGCTTCTTGTTGCCGGTCGCGGCGGAACCTTCGGAAAGCCCTACACCTCCAGCTGAATTAGCTTGATCGCGCTCGTCCAATGCTCCCCCTGGCTACCTGTTATATTTCGGCAGCCGGGTCAAGCAACTAAAACACAGCCTTCGCTGCCCCATAACCGGAGAAGAAGGACTCCCGCGGGAAATACATACGCCTGCAATTGAGTGGAAAGGTTCGGAATCAACCAGGCGCTACTGAGAAGATGCCTTTGCGCTTCTCTCGGTGATATCCGTCACCGCAGCCGAACCAGGCTTGGAGCTCCCCAGTCTCTTTGAAGTCGCCACCCGCGCCCTGCCACTGCGCGAAACGGTGCCCACCCACCTGATGATAAATGCTTCCAACGATGCCGCGTCCAGAGGCTGAGAGAACAGGAAGCCTTGACCAACGTCGCAATTCTCGTTTTGCAAGTGAATGAGTTGCTGCTGGTCTTCGATACCTTCGGCCACTGTCTCCAGACCCAGAGACTTTCCAAGCTGTACAAGAGTACGAATCAGCACTTTGGCTTCAGACGATCCGATCATCTCAGATACGAAGGTCCGGTCGATCTTCAGCGCATCCACCGGGAACTGTCTCAGGTAGGCCAGTGACGAGTATCCGGTTCCGAAATCATCGATCGCGATCCGCACTCCCAACTTCTTGAGCTGTGCGAGGCGATCCGCTGTTGCCACGGCATCGCGCATAAGAGTGGTCTCGGTGATCTCCAGGATCAGGGCGGTCGGATCCAAGTCGGTAGCAACGAGGGCATCGTGAACGTCGGTCACCATCTTGTCGGAGTCGAGCTGGCGCCCCGAGACGTTTACCGCCACTGAGATGTTGTAGCCCTTGTCATGCCACTCTCGCGCCTGGCGACAGGCCTCGCGGATCACCCATCGGCCAACCTCGACGATCATGCCCGTTTCTTCCATCTGAGCAACGAAGCCTTCCGGCTCCACGATTCCCCGCGTCGGGTGCTGCCACCGGATAAGGGCCTCCACTCCGATCATCGTCTCGTCCTTTAGGTCGAGCGTCGGCTGGTACACAAGAAAGAACTGGTCGCCTGATAGAGCCGAGCGCAAGTCCCTTTCCAATTCAACCAAGTTCTGTACTGCAGTCTGCATTTCCGGGTGGAACACCACGTAGCAGTGTTTTCCCATGGATTTCGCCTGGTACAAGGCAACGTCGGCGTCTCGCAGGAGATCGGCTGCGGTCGGCCTGTCGCCTATCGCAATTCCAATCGAGGCGGACAGCGTATAGGGAAGTCCTTCCTCTCCTAAATGGAATGGCTCTCTCAGGATATCCATCAAACGCTCGGCGACAACTTCCGGTCCAGCCCTCAGCGAATCGCCCTCAGCAAGGACGACGAACTCGTCAGCACCAAGTCTCCCGACAGTATCGGTATCACGCAGAATTGAAGAAAGTCGGCCTGCCACTGCGTTCAAAAGCTGATCGCCTTTGCGGCTCCCCAATGTGTCATTGATGTACTTGAAGTTGTCGAGGTCAATGATAAGAACGGCAACAGGCGCGTGTTCTCGTCGCGCCCTGGACAAGAGCTGTTCCGAACGGTCAAGGATAAGTGCCCTGTTCGGCAGTCCGGTGAGGCCGTCATGCATTGTCACATGTACGAGTTCTCCGGTCTTCTCCTCGGCAAGGGTCAATGCGTCCTGGCGAGACCTGGTCAAAAGGAGAACCACCAAGAACAACAAGAGCGTAAGCAAAAGCCCTGCCCCGAAGACGCCCAAGGACTGAGCATTTACCGAAAACGCAGTCAGCGTTGCGGGCATGGCGATCTTCACGAACCAAGTGCCGTCTGACTGAATTTCCACGGTCTTGCGCAAAAGGTTCGGGCCTGACTCCGAGCCAAGAGAGGCCACCAATGCCCTGGGCGAATCCGTGTTCTGACGATAAAGGGTGAGGTTCAGGTTGTCGCGATTACCGAGAGCGGATGTCATCAGCTCTATAGGGTCAACAAGACTTATCACCCAGCCCGCGATCTCTTGTTGGCGCCCTGCTTCCGTCGGCGGCGAAACACCGAGGTAGTAATAAGGGGCGACCATCAACATAATATTCAGTCCCAAGAACCCCTTGATTCCTGCCGGAGCAGACGACGAACCGTAGGTCTGCTTGACCACCTTGTTCAGGGTCTGTTGGCCGATCTGCATTGACATCACCGCAAAATTTCCGGTGTCCTCAGCCAACCGGAGCGCCGTGTTGGTGGGGAGAGCGCAAAGGTCCATCCCCTGAGAGAGAGCGAACGCAGACGAGTTGCTTGGCGCCGCCTGGAAAACGCCGGTCTCAATCAAGCAATACTGAGGCCTCGACCCCTGCGGAACAATTGTAAATCCAGCGGAGGGCGTGCCCATTGAAAGCGGGTCCTTGGCTGCATTTGCCTCAAAGGTTGCCAGCCCACTTGGGACAACCGGGACTACCCTGCCGAGCCCGTTTAGGGCCTTGTAGCGGCCCTGAGCACCAAGCGTCTTGAACCAGGTGTTCAAATCCGAATTCTTGATAAACGGGTCGGTGATGAAGATGGTGCGTGCAACAGCGGTGACGTCGCCATAGCGCTCGAGCTGGGAGTGCAAGGCGGAGCTAACGCTGGAAACCGTAGTATTGAGGTTCTGCTGCTGCTGGTTGTGCAGGTAGCCACGCCAATATGTCGCACCGACAGCAGAGGCGACGATTCCGAAAATCAAAATAAGCGCGGCAATTACAGACCAAGCACTGCGCTTTCTTACGCGAATCGACGGCTTAACCGTCTCCGTTACCGACATTCCCCCCATAACCCTTCAACCCGGTCTTTAAGGTACAAGGGTTTGCCCTTGGCTTTCGGACCATGCTGCCTTGTTCAATTCTAAAGATGCCGGGAGGTTACGTACAAGAACGGTCTCTTCGCGCTCGCGCGAGTTTTCGTACTCGAACACATCAGCAAGCGCGCTCGATAATTGACGCATGGTCAAGTTTTCCGTTTTTCCCTCAATATGCATTGCCGCTACCCCTTCGACAAAGCCTGAGAGATGCTTCTGGCCAGGGGCTACGAGTAGGCACCGACACCCGGCTATATGCAATCTCAACGTTGAAAGGTATTCAACTTCGTACATTTAACTACGGATTGAAGCGCAATTCACCAAAAATCCCGAAAAATCCGAAGATCCTCATAGTTTCGCTGCCAACGATGTGAAAGCCCTCGACCTATGAGATAGCCGGTTCTTCTCCTCAGCCGTCATTTCAGCAAATGTCCTGTCGCCTTCTTCGGGCACGAAGACCGGGTCGTACCCGAACCCGTTGGAACCTCTCGCCGCCTCCGAGATAGTACCGGTGACCTCGCCTTCTGCCCATACTTCGGAGCCACCGGGGTAGGCCACCAATGCGACAGTCCGGAACCGGGCTCCTCGCTTGCCCTTCTCGACGCCATCCATGGCCTCCAAAAGCTTCTTCACATTGTCGGAGTAGGTAGCGTTCTCGCCCGCATAACGCTGCGAATAGACGCCTGGGGCGCCATCCAAGGCGACCACCTCCAAGCCGGTGTCGTCTGCCACGGCAGCCATGCCCGTAGCTTCCATCAATGCGACCGCCTTTAGCCTCGCGTTGTCGAGAAGGGTTTCTCCGGTTTCTTCAACATCACCGACATGATCAGGTCGCGCTATCAGCTCGAATTTCGTGCCGAGTATCTCGGCAATCTCACGCGCCTTGTCCGGGTTCGCAGTCGCCAAAACCAGTTTCATAGCGGCGGAAGCACCCAAATCGCCGTCACTGGATGCACCATCGGAAGCAGCACCGTCACTGGATACACAATCGGAATTCTGGAATTCCCCCAAAGTGCCGAAACCTGCCTATTGATTGAGCGCAGTTTGTTGCGCTTCGAGAAGTTGGGCGATCCCGTGTTCCGCCAGGCTCAACAGTTCACCCAACTCGTCCTTTGAGTAAGGCGATCCCTCTGCGGTGCCCTGTATCTCGATGAACTTCCCGGAGGAGGTCATTACTACGTTCATGTCGACTTCAGCCCTAACGTCCTCCGAATAAGCGAGGTCGAGCATGCAAACCGCATCGACAATCCCGACCGAGACGGCGGCACAACCCTCTCGCAGAGGGCTCGCCTGGATCTTCTGTTCTGACACCAACTTATTCATTGCATCGTGAAGCGCTACGTATGCCCCGCAAATGGCTGCTGTGCGAGTGCCTCCGTCCGCCTGAAGCACGTCGCAATCGAGGACTATTTGACGCTCGCCCAACGCGACCATGTCGCACACTCCTCGGATCGACCTACCGATCAGCCTCTGAATCTCCTGAGTTCGCCCTGTCTGCTTCCCTCGGGCCGCCTCCCTGGTCACCCTTTCGGGAGACGCGCCGGGCAGCATCGAGTACTCGGCCGTCACCCAGCCCTTCCCGCTGCCTCGCATCCAGCGGGGAACATCTTCGTCCACAGAGGCAGTACACAGCACCTTGGTCCTGCCCATGGTCACAAGAACAGAGCCGTAAGCGAACTCCGTGAAATTGCGCTCGAAGCTGACAGCCCTCAGTTCGTCGATGTTCCTGCCGTCAAGTCGTTGATCCATTCGCAAAAGGCTAATCGCCTCAGTCGTGAAGTCAACTCAGGAGCACTGCCCAGATGCAGTTCCGAGATCAGTCCCAGCTGACTTGAGTGACTTCGCCGATCTCCTCGCCAAGGAGGCGACTACCTATACGTCGGAACCAAGAGCAATCGCCCGACGAAAGGTAGGTCTTCGTCCCGCCCGGTTCCCCGCCGTTTCCGTCAGTCCGC
Organism: Acidimicrobiales bacterium; assembly: GCA_027451785.1. GTDB lineage: Bacteria > Actinomycetota > Acidimicrobiia > Acidimicrobiales > JAKAVM01 > DAIDIS01. The sequence goes on along the minus strand of DAIDIS010000158.1, from coordinate 12,605 downwards.
AAGATCGACCTTACTTCGAAGGCCGTTTCGTCGGCGGAAGATACCAACACGACTCCCCTGCCCATCACATCGGCGATTGTCCTGGCCAAAAACGGGTAATGTGTGCAGCCCAAGAGCAGGGTGTCCACGCCGGCTTGTTTGAGCGGTGACAATAGCCTCTCGGCCAGCACATGAACTTGGTCGGTATCGGTTTCACCGCGCTCGACAAATTCGACGAACCCCGGGCAGGCACAGCAGGTCAAGCCCATTCCGCTCTCCTGGCCCAACGATTCGAAGGAGGACTGGTACGCACCCGACGAGATGGTCCCCACTGTACCGATTACGCCGATTTTGCCGGTCTCCGATACTTTTAGCGTCGCCCTTACGCCGGGTTCGATTACCCCCACGACTGGAACGTCGAGGTTGCCCTTCAAATCCTCCAAGGCCGCCGCAGAAGCGGTGTTACAGGCTACGACGAGCATCTTCACATCGTGCTCGGCGATCAAGTATTTGGCGATCTGCCACACGAACCTACGGACCTCACCGAGCGGCCTTGGCCCGTAGGGATAACGACCGGTATCTCCCAGATAAACGAAGTTCTCGTTGGGGACGAGGTCGTACATAGCCTTGGCAACCGTGAGACCCCCAAAGCCGGAGTCGAAGACGCCAATCGGCCTGGTGTCAGCACCTCGGTCCTGAGGCCCGTCGCTTCGCACTCCCATATGGCTAAAAGACTATTGCAGACGGGGGCCAGCCTCGTGCCTAGAAGTAAATCATCGACTTGGCGCGCTCTGTCACCACGTCGATGTCTTCGGTCCAAGCACCTGTGGAAAGGTACTTCCATCCCCCGTCGGCAAAGAGCGCCACAATCACACCCTCTTCAATCGTCGCCGCGCACTTGGCCGCCCCCGCCATTACCGCTCCCGACGATATTCCGGCAAAAATACCGACAGAGGTCAGTCTCCTGGTCCACTCGATTGAATCCCTTGGGCCGACCACCGTTCTGCGGTCCAACAGCTCTGCGCCTTCATAGTCCAAGAAGATGGGTGGGATATATCCGTCGTCGAGGTTTCTAAGCCCGTCGACCATCTCACCTGCCGGCGGCTCGATTGCCCATATTTTTACTCCCGGCTTATGTTGCTTCAGGTATGTGCCCACGCCCATAAGCGTCCCGGTCGTGCCAAGGCCGGCAATAAAGTGAGTAATTTCAGGACAGTCCCGCAATATCTCTGGACCTGTCGCGGTCTCGTGCGCTTTCGGGTTGGCCGGATTGGCATATTGATACAAGAACGCCCACCCCGGGTGCTCTTTTGCCATCTCCCTAGCACGCTTGACGGCACCGTTGGAGCCTTCCGACCCTGGGGACTCGATGACCTCAGCCCCCCAAACCGACAGAAGCTGGCGCCTCTCGGAAGAGACATTAGAGGGCATGACGATCTTAAGCGGATAGCCCTTTACGCGAGCAATCATCGCTAGACCGATGCCGGTATTCCCCGACGAAGGTTCCAAAATCGTCTGGCCGGGCTTCAAGGTGCCGTCGGCTTCCGCGGATTCGATCATGGACAAGGCGATACGGTCCTTGACCGACCCGCCTGGATTCTGTCCCTCCAGCTTCGCCACGACCCGAACCTTGGGACTCACTTTTCCGGGATCGAGTGCCGCCGTCACGTCGACCATCGGAGTATTTCCGATCAGCTCCAAGACACTCTTTGCTACCGGCATCGCGACTCCGTCTGCGCCCTCAGGTCAGGCGCCACCCGCAACCGCCGGCAAGATCGAGATTACGTCCCCGTCCGAAAGCTTGGTTTCAAGCTTGTCCAAGTACCGCACGTCGTCGTCGTTCACATAGACGTTCACGAATTTATGCAAGGTACCTTCAGCGGTAACGATCTGACCCTCGAAGCCCGGGTATTGGGTTACCAGCGAGTTCAGAGCCTCCCCAAGAGTTGACCCTTCCACCGCCACCGTGGTCGCTCCAGCCGCGTGAGTTCTAAGAACGGTAGGAAGGCGTATCTCAATTGACAAGGTTCTCTCCATCTCCAATCGCTGTCCCAAAGCTACATTCAGCCCAACGCGCCCGAAAAATCCCCATCAGCCAACTACAACAACCTCTTCTTCGGTTATCTTCCCATCCCTGATCAGGTATGAGCGCACCACCGGCATCTCCCTCTTTAAGGAAATGAGGATGTAGTGCCAGGTGGGGTCGGGGGCTTGTGCCACGTCCGTCGGGGACGGGTAGGCCTCGGTGTGCGTGTGGGAGTGGAAAACACCCACTATTTCCAAACCGTTGCTCTCCGCGTCGCGATCGGCTTTGAGGTGCTCAAGGGGATCGACCGCGTACAACTTTGCCGAACGTGCCGCATTCTTGGTCAGGTAGCACTTTTCAACCAGAGCAGGCGTTGAAGCCCCGGATGAGGCGGCCGCCACCAGCCCGCAGGCCTCGTCAGGCAGCCCGTCAATGCAGTGGGCGATCATTGAGTCGCGAATCGCTTTTGGGATTTTCAGCACTTCGCAGACCAGGCTAGCCAATCCGGAGGTCCTCGATATTGGGTATCCTCGCACGGATGGCGAATAAGAAGGACAAGAAGAAAGGGATTGATGGCACGAGCGGCGTCATCGCGCGAAACAGGAAAGCTCGCTTCCTGTACGAGATATTAGAGTCCTTCGAGTGCGGCATCGTCCTAAACGGTGGGGAGGTCAAGTCCGCCAGGGCGGGCCAAGTCCAGATTGACAACGATTGTTACGCCCGGATCGAAAAGGGCGAGGCTTGGCTGCTTGGCGCTCATTTCGCTCCCTATGAGTTCTCCACAGGCGTTGCCACCTACTCTTCCACTAGGCCGAGAAAACTCCTCATGCACAGGCGCCAGATCGATGAGCTGGTCGGCAAGATGAAGCAGAAGTCCCTCACCTTGGTCCCCCTCACCGCGTACTTCAAGGACGGAAGAGTCAAGATCGAGATTGGACTGGCCCGAGGCAAAGCAGTCCACGACCGCAGACGAGCCATTGCTGAACGGGACGTAGCCCGCGAAGTAGCCAGAGAGCTGTCGGGCAGACGGTCTCGCTAAGACAGTCGTCTTACCGAAGTCCGCAAATTGACCCGTTTCGGGAAGTAATCATCCGTGATGTATGTTGATATGTACAACTGAATAAGTGCACAACCATTGATGTGCACCGACGCTCGGGGGTGACAGGCTTCGACTTCGGTGTTCTAGATGGGTGAAGCGAGCCGTGGTCTCCGGAGCCCACGTAAAATAATCGGAACAAACACAAATGCCGAGCAACCGCTCGCAATCGCTGCCTAAACAGTAGCGACGCCCTACCGGTCTTTGTCCCACAGGCCGGATCGGACGCCATCTAGTGGGACTTACTCGCCAAGGGGCGCCGCCCTCTTTGATGAGGAAAACTTTGGTGGCTAGGGGTCAGCAGCGATGCCGGTAAAGGTGCTGATTCCGAAAACCCAAGACCGGCTGCGCTCGGAGAATCCCCATTGACGAGCTGAAGGACGCGGGTTCAATTCCCGCCACCTCCACTCAGGCTAGTTCACCACTTTTGGCTCTTTGAGTTCACCACCTAGGGCAAAAGGGTGAAAATCCTTCCTGCCGGTGGCAACAAGTTGGTAGATCCAGGATTGGATCATCAATCTCCCGGCCATTCGCTAGGTACTTGGCCTGAGTCTGGCGAGTAGGCGTTCAGCTCACTTGTTTGCGGGCGCGCCAAAGCTGGCCCGAAGGCCGGTGTTAGCGGGAGAATATCGTGCTTGTGACTACAAGTCCGGCGGGGCCGGCCCCTCCTCAGGAGCGTCGGTACCGAGAAGGACGTCGTAACTCTCAGTGCGCCTCTTGGTTGCGCTGCGCTTAGTCGGTACTTCCGGCTCTCCCGCCTCGGCAAATAGAGACGGCATGCCTTCGTCGCGCCTATAGGCGTCAGCCTGGGCGAGGTTAGCCGCCACGAATACGGCAGCGAGAAGGAAGGTGTTCTTGGCCAGCCCGAACACTCTCTTCGAATCTCGGGCAACTCTGCCGAAGTTCACTTTGATACCCGAGAAGGCGCTTTCCACCCGGCTCCTACGGGCGTAGCTCTTGGCCCACTTGGTCGAGCCCCACACGTAACGCTGGCGGACTTTGGCGGCCAGGTTCGGCGGGACTGTGATCGTCTTGCCACAAGCACAGTCTTCTCCGGGCTCACAAGTCGTGAGTGGCCGGTTTCTTGGCGACAACCTCATTGATGACGGCACGTTCTTGCAGCGCACAGTGGCGTCGTTGCCTACGGCCGGCCCACGAAAGCGTTGGTAGCCCCCGGCGTCTGGCGAGGTGTGCGGGCGGAACGCGTAACGAGCCTGCAGATCGAACTTCCCCATGATGGGCTCTCGCACTTCCCTGCTTGCCATCATGGGCCAGATCGAGATGTTGCGCAGGCTCTCCGGCAGACAGTCGACGAAGAGCGAGCAATTGAGCCCGATTACGCCGTCAAGGCCTGTGGGGAAGAGTCCTCTTTGATCTTGGCGCAGGTCGAGGACGATTTCGGTTCCGCCCTTGCGGATTGGGTGGGCGAAACGGATTGGGTCGGAGTGGGTATATCCCCTGTCCGCCAGCAGCTCTTCTATGACCAGGCCCCGCGAGTGCGCCCTGCCCACGAGCTGACGCGCAGCATCGCCCTTGTGGGAGCCGGAGCTCTCGACCTGGATTCGGCGGGTGATGATGGGCACCCTTTTACCTGAGCTCCGGTTCGGGTCCGATTCCACAGCGACCAGGGCGTGTGCTTCAAAGCCCAGGTACGTCTCGCCGGGCTTGCCGTTGTCGCCGGACCGATAGCCCTCGGTTGCGTCTGGGTCCTTCGAGTGACGCCGCCGACCGTCGGCGCCGAGCTTTGGCCAGTCGCTCGGGTTGACGAATCCCGAAGGCTTCTTGCTCCTCACGGACTTTGCCGTATCCGCCTCACCGTCTCCGTCCGTCTCTTGGGTCTCCCGATCTCTGTCGTCACTCCCCCAAGACTGGCGCCTTGCCCATGTCTCGACGTCGGTGCCGTCTATGGCATACGAATTGGTGAGCTCGATGTCCGGTGGGACAGAACCCTCCAGGAGATCGTCGCAAAAGCGCTGCATGTCGAAGCGTTCACCCCCGGACTCGAAGCCTTCGTCAAGGGTTGCAACGATCAGGCTGAACATGCGTTCAACACTCCGGTAGGTGATCTGGTGGCAGTCCCCTTGTCCGGGCTTCTTCGCCTTGCCCTTTGCGCCGATGCGGATGCGGTCCTCCTTGGCGATCTGGTTCAAGTTGTGGGTGATGTTGACCAGATACATTTCTTCCTTCAAGATCGCCGTCACGAAGGCGCCAAGTAGGAATGCCTTGGGCGACAGCCTCTCACCCTTGACCTGCTTGCCAATTGCTGAATGCGTCAGCCAGGTCAAGATGCCTGAACGATCCAGCACCCACTCAGCCCTGCGGAGGGCCTCACGCCTGGACGGCCTATAACGAAGGCTCACAGCTGTCCTCGCAGAAGAGTCATTGCCACTTGCCGCTCCACAGGGACTAAGAACTCGAATAGGTCATCCACAAACCCAACCGTGCCCAGACCTGCAGCCTCTGCGATCACCGAGACGGGCACGTGGCTATTCAGCTGCGCTAAAAGCCATGTCGAACGGAGTCGTGAGCACAGGAGCTGCGGCACCGAAGCCGGTCTAGCGTAATCGGACATCCTGCGGGAGATGAGATCGGAGCGATTGCTCCCGTCGGTCGACGCAGCCGACAATCCGACCAGCGGGCCGTCCGGATATCTCCGGCAAAGGCCGATCAGCTGGGCCTCGTACTCAGCCCTCACCGGCACGTCTCGGGCCCGATCGCCGGAGACTCCGACTATGAGGAGCTCACCTAGTTGGCGGATGTGGCATGCCTTGGCTGCAACCGCCTCCGAGGCGGTCAATCCCGCTCCGGCGCACAGGACGATCGTCGCCTGGACGGTGCGGCGCTTTAGCTCGGTGTTGAGGGCCTTGGACCAGTCGGCGAGCTTTGCCATCTCAGAAGCGGTGTAGGGAATCGCAAGCTCCCGCCTGGCGAACCGAACAGGCCTGGGCTCCCAGGGCGCCTTAGTGGTCACACGTTCTCCGACTAGCCGGAGCGCGGAACGATAGGTCGCCTTCGTATTGTCCTCCAGGCCCTTGGCCTCGAGAACGAAGCGCTCCACGTTGTCGGGGGTGAAGATCACCTCCGGGTCGAGGGCCATTCCTTGGGCAACCGCCCATAGGCAGATAGCCTTTGTTGGGCCATGGAACTTTGCGTAATGGGAACCTGAGTTGGGTCCGGCTGTGCGAGCGACTTCGCTCGCAAAATCTTCAACGTCCTTGGGCGTGACGTTGCCATCCTTGGCGGTTGAGTAGTTGGCTAACCGCTTTTTCATTTCTCTCGCTGATGACGAATCCGAATAGACGTCACCAGACTCGATGCACTGCGCCCTGGGCGCGCCCCCCTGAACGAGGCCTGGTACGGAAGTGATATCGGCAGGCCGAATTGCGGGTGCCGCTTCGAGGCCCTCGCCGAGATCGAAGGCCAGTTGGCGGTGCAAGGGGATCCAAGACAGGCAGGGGCGCTCCAGCTCCACCTGTGCTCTCCGTTGGTCTCGGAGACGATTCGCATACTGTCGACCCTCTCGGGTGAAGTGTTGGTCCATGCGACGGAACCATCCGAGAGCGCTGGACTCACTCCCGGGCTCGAGCCGCCGGTTCCCGGGAAAGCGTCACCAGCAAATCGGCAATGGTGTAAGCGTGCAACTGTGCCTTGGAGAAGCGAAGATCAAGAAGGCTACGGCATGGCGTTCAATGAGGTGCAGCCGGAGAGAAAAATGGCCTGGGCCGGCCGACAGCTAAGGAAAGCTGTTACGGGTCGAGGTTGCGATACTGACGGGAAAGCTACCGGTTACAGTGTCGCGAGACTTGAGGTTTTTAACCGCGCCCTCTTTCAGATCCATCGACGCAATTTTTAATGTCTTTAGGGGAAGTTGGAAATGGTGGAACCATGCTTGCAATGGTTACCAGACTGCTTCTCCACGTAGGGCATTCCTAAGCACGTCAGGCTGAACTCCGGGCAGGTGGGGGACGTATCGGGTGAAGTCTGCGAGGGTTCCAGCCCCGGCTGCCGCCATGAGCGCTGCGATCGGAGTGCCGGCAGCTAGGTGGGCCACAACCCAAGTTGCCTTCAGGCGATCGATCGTGGGTCCGAGCCGACGCAAGCTCGACTTGGCCAGGAACTCTTCAGCGATGTCTTGGTCTCGATTCGTCTCGCCTGTGTCAAAAAGATACTGGTGGGGAGCAAGAGAATCGACGGCGGCAACGATCTCAGCCTCCCACCCTGCAAGCACCGGGACTACGCGAGCGTTTCGACCCGGTGCTGCGATCTGGATGCCAAGCTCGTCTTGGATGACCATGCCAACAGTCAGATATGACATGTCCTCGGATGAGAGACCGGCTCCCAGACACAGGGCCAGCAACGTCATTGCTTCCCTGCGGCGACTAGGAGATTCCTGATGGTTGGCCCAGTACCGGAGAGCCACGATCTCGGCCTTGTGGTATGGCCTGTCGGGACTAGGTTGACTCGCCGAAGAAAGCCGGCACAATGCCGTCTCGTACGGGAACAATGCCTCAGAAATCCTGAGCAGCTGGGTTTTACGATTGCGCCTGGCCGCCAGCGAGAGCGATGAGCAACCCGTGTGGATGTACCCCTCGATGATTGCCTTGCGGAAGACCACCGACCTACAGAGCTTCAAGCCCAACGCCTCCCGACACCAGAGCACGAAACCGGCAGTGGCCCCGAGCAAATCTGCCGCGATGTAGGGTGTGGCGCCCGCCACATCGTGAACTGCCGCCCGGACAAAGCCGCCGATGACCTGCCATTGTTCCTCGCTGATCTCCGGGATTAGGTATTCGATTCTCCGCGTCATTGACCGCCTCCAAGCCCTTTGTTGGATGTAACCAACATCCTTACATACCCGTGGATCACTTTGTAGTCGCGATAACCACCAGTTCTCGGGCACGTCGCTCTAGGTTTAGTTCGTGCCGAGGCGTGTGCGACCAGCTCCGAATAGCTATAGCCATGACTGGCCCGACGCTCCCTGCTCTGATCCAGTCGCTGAAGTAGAGCGACGGCTGGCAAATCGATTGCGGGCCGCCATTGCGGGTCGACCATTACGGGAGATTGACGAACTAACCGGCGTGGACTTCTCTTCGATCAGCGACATCCTGGCGGGCCGCGTGTGGGTCGAGACTGCGACGTTGGCACGACTGGAAGCAGGGCTTGAAGCGGATATTTGGCCGGGAAGACTTCGTTAGTTCAGAACCCGACAATTCTGAAAACCTAAGCCCTGCGCTGCCTTTGCATAGGCGCGATCCGCCTCGACGGAGAGACGGATCGCAAAGCAACCGGAGATCGGCGGCGGATCCGATCTCTACGGCCTGCACCTGGAATAGGTGCCCTAGGAACATACCTAGACGATCAACCTCGCGGCAAGTCCTCGCACGCTAAGTAGCCATGGCCTGGAATCCAACTGCGAGATCGTAAGGCGAGCCCTCACTAAATCGATCGGCTCTGCTCGACCTCAGCCGATTTCCCAGCGAACAGGACAATGTTCCCGATGGTCATCCAGCACTAAGCTGTTCCGTGACGTAATTGAACTGGAACGTCTTGCCGTCTAGTGCCGTGAAATCGATGATCGAACCCGAGAAACCGGTGATCTGCAGAATTCCATCCTGTGCTGGAGTTGGGAATGCTTTGATGGTTGGATCCCAGCTATCACTGAAAGGTATCTCGACATCTGGACCCGGAGAACCTCCATTTGCAACCGGGAATGGCGAGGTATCCATCAGTACCACGCCCTGAGAGAGGTTCCGAGCTTCCGCTCCGGCCCAAACTATGACCATAGTGTTGCCCCCCGTGCCAAGGAAGTTAGGGGGACCGGTGAGACCTTGCCATTCGTTGGTTACCTTCCAAGGCGCAGCGTAGGTTGTACCCGAAGGAACTGCCGGCGTCTGTTCGTCGCTAGCGGGCAGTACGTGGGGGACGTTCGGGCCCTCCTCTTCTGGCGTCGGAGTCTCGCTCATAATGCGTTCGCATGATGCTGCCAATGCCGGTGTTGGCAGATCCGAACACTGGAAAAGACTCTTAGCTGCAAGCTGCATCGGAGTAGTAGAACTCGTCGGCGATTGCTTACTCGATGTCGCTGTCGTGGTAGAAGTACTTCCAGCTTGCCGCGCAGGTCTACTGCTTCCGGAGAGTGCGAACAACGATCCCACCGAAACAGCTGCGACCAATGCCACTGCAAATACGGATCGCTCGATATGCCGCCGACGCCTCCTTCGCTGTGTTCGGTCCCTCAGTTCTGTCACTGAAGGCAAGCTGGGTAGGCGCGAATCATCGATCATCGTCTCCAGATCATCAAGCGTGCCCATGAGCATCCTCCTTTTCACTCGTCCACTCGTCGCCAAGAGATGCCGCAAGCGACCGGCACGCCTGGCTGAGCGTGGCTCCCACTGTTCCTTCGGCTATCGACATGGCTGCTGCGATCTCTCCTATCGGGAGGTCCGCCACGTACCGCAGGATTATTGCCGTTCGTTGGCGAATGGGAAGTCGGCCAACTGCATCCCAAAGACCGGTTGCTTCAGCATGAGCCGGAGGATCCGGTGGAAGCTTCTTGAACAGACGCTTCTCTATCGCTCGCCTCCGCTCATTTCGCTTTGCCGCATTGAGTGCCACCTTGTAAGTCCAACCTGTGGGATTGGCCATCCTGCCTACTCGGCTCCAGTTGTCTAGAGCATCCGCAAACGCATCGGAAGTGGCGTCGGTTGCCACATCAATATCACCGACGACAGCAACCAGCGCACGCTGGATACGACTACCCTCGCGTTCGTACCAAGCTTCGAAGCTTTGCGGCTCGTTGGTCCCAGGTGTTCCCGCCCCAACGTCGGCTTGGGCGTCGTCCGCCAGTTCTGTCACAGTGATCTCCTTCTGAAGCTCTCTCTTGATCACTTGCATCATCATGATTAAAAGTCACGAGGAGGCCGAAATCTTTAGTCTAGGGAAAAGAAAATCCACGATTTCTAGCGTCGGCACTGCCAGTGAACAACGACTGCGCCCCTGCTACCACTGGCTGTGGCAACAAGGGCGCTGTCTCTAACTGAACTGGCTCTTCTCAGACCCTCTTTGGGGCTTAGCTGCCCTGCGCCAAAGATCTGCCGATCGGATCGAACCGCAGACTGTGACCATTACCTGTAGAAATCTCCAATTGATCACTCGACGAGTTCGTCGCACTTCCAGCTGTAGCGGTCGCGGAGACTCCCCTAGGGGTGGCCTGTCCAACAATCTTCAAGGCTCCCTCATGGGATGAGTCATTGATCACTTGGATGTTCGGGTCGTATACATCACCGGGCGGTATGTTTACGCTGCTACCCATTGTTGGCGTAAGGGGGAAACTCTGGCTCATGACCAACATGACTCCTTGGCTCGGATTACTCGTAAGCGACCCGGCAAAGATCATGAGCAGTGTGTTGCCTGGGTAGCTTTCGCTTCCGATGTTTACCGGAGACCCAGTTAGTTCTTCCCACTCGGTTGTGATATTCCATGGCGTTGTGTATGAGGATCCTTGGACCTCGACTGGCGTCACCATGTCGTTCGGAGCTACCAGATGAGGAGTCGAAGGTCCCAATTCGTCCGGGGTAGGTTTTTCAGCGGCCATCCTCTCGCAGACCGACTGGAGATTGGCCGGGACCATATAGGTGCAATCTCCGAGGCGAGGGTTGTTGGCAACGAGCTTGGTTTGGAGGTTCTTCGGCCCACCAGCCTTGGCCATGACAAGAATGCCAATCACTAGGGCTGGGATCACCACCATCCCTGCTAATGAGGTGCGGAAAGCTCGTCTTCCCGCAATGCTTGTAAGCATCTGATTACTTCCTTTCATTTTTTTCAATGAAGCGTTAGATTGAATTGAGATGCGAAGCTACGCGTGGATTACTGAGGCCAGCCGATGTCCGTGTCGGTTACCGACTGACCGGTGACGTTAAGGAAATCGCTCCATGCCGACCCAGGATTCGTATATCCGGCGACACACCCACGCTCGCTGCAGGCTGTCGCTTCAGACGTGATGGCTGAGAAATGGATCAAGCCCCGCGATGAACCCGACATGTGAGAGATGGCGTTCCATTCCAATGCGTTCGGCCAGTAATAGATCTCAGGCATTGCTTGCGATCCACCAGCGCCGTAAGCGGCCCAATAGAAATCCTGTACCTGCCATGACGAAGTAGGGGTTTGGCACACAGCCGTAGGGGAAGGACTACCTGACTGCGGGCAGCCAGCGGCGTCACCGTAATCGTAGTAAAGCACTCCCGGTCCGCCTTGCTCGAAACCACCGATCCATTGAGACTCGTCATACCAAGAGCTATAGGTTGCCTCTACGTCATCGCCGCCGGAGGCATATATTCCGTGTATTGATAATCCATATGACCACAGATAGCCAGTAAACGCTCCCCACACTTTCCCGGTCGTGAAGCTCGCCAAGGTGCCTATGGATCCTTCACGTCCATTGGTGGTGCCAATCATCAGGCGAAGCGGGATGTGACCCGGATCGCATTGCGCCCAGCCCAAGTAGTAATACCACCAGAGGCCGATTACATCCAGGGCCTGAGTCTTGCTTACATCAGGTAAATAGACGCCACCGGGCGTGTAGACACCCCATCCGTCGCTGCTGTTGCTGTTCGGTATCTGAGTTCCAAAGTCCAGCACTACGAATGCCGTTCCTTGCAAGTTTTCATTTGCTGCGTACTGCACTTGTGCACATGCCTGATCCTCCACAAAGGTCGGCGTTGTTGCAGCATTCACATACCAGCTGTTGGTGTTTCCGGGGAAAGTTGCAGCACTGGCTGGGCTGGAGGTAATTACCTCTCCGGCTCCCCCAGCCATCACGACGGACATCGTGAAGAACGCAATCACCAAGGATCGCCATATCCCGGTCATTCGATGAAGGTGATGGCGCCTTTGAGGTTGCGACGGGTAAGGAATACTTGCTCGTCGCCTTTGGCCGGAGCCAACGTGTTGAACTGCTAGTCCTGTCGGTAAAGTTCCGATCGATGTCTTCCTACGTCGCACAATGCACCCCTTATTTGATTTTCGTCCGTCCTTCTGATCGCTCGCGACAATCCGCTGTACCAAGTGCCTGTCGATTTGGAAGCCTCGAAAAGCGCCACCGATCTTCCCCGAGCAAGTGCATTCTCTGCTTCCCGCATCAGCTACGCAACGGGATGCCTTCCTAGTTTTTTTGAGGGAAGCTCCCTAGGAATTTCGTCCCGCACCCTGGGAGCGGTCGGCCCTGGTTCTCCTTTAGCTTCAATTCGATCCCCGCGGCAATCTAGTGGTCCGTCGCTCAAATAGGCTGGTGAGCATGAATGACCTCATGCCCGTCAAGCTCGCCCCTGCCCTGAAGGTCTCGCGTTCGCAGCGTCGAGAGCTGGAAATGATGTCTCGCTCAACGTCGCTTCCTCATCGATGCGTTGTCCAGGCATCGGCGCTGTTGCTCGCAGCCGACGGTGTCGCCAACGAAGCTATTGCTCGTGCGTGCTCCACGAATCCCGACACAGTGCGAGCGTGGAGGAG
>DAIDIS010000157.1 GCA_027451785.1 Acidimicrobiales bacterium | reverse complement strand
TTTTCTTAGCGGAGGGCCGGTCGGGATACCGTTTTCAGGTCCTGGCGAGGCGGCACCGATTCCCAGATGCCCTGGAGCAGTGCGAAGATCTCCGGCTCAGATTCCTTGAGTTCCGCTCGATTGAACGGGAAGAAATCGTTGACGCCGAAATACGACTCGGTCATCTCGGCGAAAAATTCCATCTGGTTCGTCAGACCGTAATGGCGGACTCGGCGACCGTTGTAGAGCAGTGTCTTGTCCCCGTGCCCGCTCTTCTTGTACTTCTCGTAGGCCTCCTTGATGCGCGGCTCGTCGAAACCAAGAACCTGATCGTGATAGGCGTGGGCCAATTCGTGCAAGATCACCCAAGGTTGCTCGTTGATATTGCGCTTCGTCGGCAGGTCGGCGGCCTGCGGAATATGAACGCATTTGGTCAGATCGGTCGAGTAGCCTTTGCTCTTGAGCCAGCCAGCGCCCGGGTGATACTGCATCGACCGGAGCTGTCCGTGCGACAGGTCCAGGACGATGGTCACTTTTTGCAATTGCTTCACTTTGTCTGCTGGGACGACAGCTTTGATGTCGACGAGCTTGTTTTCGAGGAAACGCAAGGTACGCTTGCCCAGATCCTCGTTCGGCTCTTTCAGCAGGCGGTCATCGATGCGTATGGTCCAGCCCTCGATGGTGCGCTCTGTGTGCCGGGTGGGCTTCGCGGGTTCAATCTCTTTTCCCTCAGGGCTCTGCCTGGTCTGCAAGTTCATCGCGGCGATGGCAAAAGCCTTGCCGATCGGCGCCATGATCTTGGCAGCACCGAGATAATGGTAGCCTCCGTTGGAGAAGCCCTGGAGACGTTTGCGCTCTTCCGGCGTGAAGTTGTCCACCATGGCTTTTTTGCGAGCGTCCTCCCGGGCTTCTCGGGTCTGCTTCGGATTTTTCTTAGCCTCTCGATCCAATTTTGCGTTCAGTTTCTCCAACCGCTGTTGCAGCGCGTTCAAGTCGTCGTCCCAGAACGGGGAGGTCTGTACCGCCACCACGTTGCCCTTGAACTCCGGAAGCGACGCCGGCGCGGCCTGGGCCTGGCGGAAGTATAATTGGGGCGGCTTCTTTCCATCCTGATCGCCACCAACACCCAAGACACCAATAACGAACGGCAACTTCGGGGCCGACAGGTCCTTACGCACATCGCGAATGAACTGGGTCAGCAAGTCCCGGTACTGATCGTAACCGCCCGGCTTCATATGGTTTTCATAGGTCCAAGTGGAGACCAGATCGTTAAACCCTTGGAACCAGATGAATCCGGCCAGTTCGTAGCCTTGGTTGGGATCGTAGTCCGGTACCACTCGTTTGATGTCCGCAAGTACCTTCCGCACATGCTCAATCATGTGGCGATAGAACATGCCTGTGGCTTTGATCTTTTCGGCCTTGAGCTTGTCCAAGTTTTCACCCCGCCGTTTGCACTGGGCCAACTCGTAGTCGCTCCACACATAGGGCCCTGCGCTGGGCGGACGGAAATCAGTGTGCAGACTCCGGCCGCCCCAGGAGGTCTTGATGAGCAGGATCGGCTCCCCTAGCAATTTCTCCATAGTAATGCCGAAGGTGAATTCCGGACCAATCTTGTCGGGCCTGGCACCGAAACCCGTGGTCAGTTTGCCTTTCTGCTCGATGATATCTTGCCAGCCATCACCAGCGCAGCCGACCGACGAAATCCACACCTTCTCACATACCCGTGGTTTGTGGTTCGCATCGAGCATTTCCTTGAGGATCGGCGCCGTCTTGGGATCGTC
>DAIDIS010000156.1 GCA_027451785.1 Acidimicrobiales bacterium | reverse complement strand
GGGGGCGAACGCAGCGACCTTGCCGGTGACCCGGTCGTCGAAACGGCTGCCCAGTGCGATTAGGAGATCCGACTTCTGAATCGAAGTCACGGCCGTGTAGTTGCCGTGCATACCCGGCATCCCCAAGCACAGCTCATGGTTGTCTGGAAACGCTCCCCTTGCCATCAAAGTGGTTACAACCGGGATGTTCGTCAGCTCCGCAAACTCCAAGAGCGCCTCGGACGCCCTGGCCTTCAAGATTCCCCCGCCGGCATAGATGACAGGGCGCTCGGCTTGTTCGATCAGCCTAACTGCCTCGGTGATCATCTTCGGGTGAGGCTTCAGGTTCGGCTTGTACCCAGGCAAGTCATAGTCGGAAATCTCAGGCCAATACCATTCCATTTGGGCATTGGCTATGTCCTTTGGAATATCGACCAGGACCGGCCCCGGCCTGCCGGTGGAAGCGACATAGAAGGCTTCAGCCACCACTCTTGGAATGTCCTGGGCGCTGGTGATCAGCCAGTTGTGCTTGGTCACGCTCTGGGTGATTCCGGTTATGTCTGCCTCTTGGAACGCGTCGGTGCCGATTGAGGAAAGCGCCACCTGACCGGTAATGCAGACCATGGGTATCGAGTCCATATAGGCGTCGGCCAAAGCAGTAACGACGTTGGTTGCACCCGGACCAGAGGTGACCATGCAGACTCCGGGCCTTCCGGTGACTTGTGCATAGCCCTCCGCCGCATGGCCCGCACCTTGCTCGTGGCGAACGAGGATGTGGCGAATGCTGGAGTCGAGGATCGGGTCGTATACAGGCAGGATCGCGCCACCCGGTAGACCGAAGATGACCTCGGTCCCGCAGTGTTCCAAGCTCTTGATTAGGGCCTGTGCCCCCGTCAGCTTCATCTCAACTCTCCTGGTTGTCTATTGCGCACCGCCGGGTGCCTATTTTTACTGAAAAAGCCAAGCATCAATATTTATCCCCATCATTCACCGACTGACCTCATCGCTGCATCGCCCAGAAATCCAGGCAAATTCAGGCAATAAAAAAGCCCCCCGTCTGGGAGGCCGAAAACGCACACGCCGGGTCGACGGGTGCGTCAGGTTACTACTACAAGGATGATGCCGTGCTTCACGGGTTCAATTCTCACACGAAATGGGGCGTTTGGCAAGGCTACCGGTGCTGTCCCGCCCGTCGCTTCCTGCTCTAGAGCCGGGGTGCGTCCTTCTCAAGAGCCGGGGTGCGTCCTACCTTGGAGGGAGAGCGAGGTCGGCTCGAACCGGGACGGAGAAATGCCCGTCAACGTTGATGTCGCCCATTACGTTCCCTACCGCCTGAGAGGTCGGTGAATATCCAGCAGACTCCCAACTTTGCATATCGGAAATGAGTTGAGAGTTGTGTGCCACCAGGTTGTTGATATCCCTGGAAGCGTTCTGAGGCCAAGAATGCGAACTCAATCCCTGGTTAAAATTCTGCGTAGCCGTCACGAAAGCAGGAATCGCCCCTCCATTCAGTGAAGTCACGTTGCCGTTGTTGTCGACAGAGGCGATGACCGAAGCAAGGGACACGTTATAGGAGGCAACGTCTTGAAGGTACTGCTTCTGGTAGGCATCGGCGCTGTTGATCTCGAATCCATCATTGGCGAACGGAGTAGGCACGAGATATGTGTCCGTCCAGTGATCGGCAAGGGTCTGGGCATCCAGCGGGGTAATGGGAGGCGGCGATCCATTGATGGTCAACGACGTGAAGGAAATCGGAGATGTAGCTGCATAGGAAAGGTTGCTTGCCACCTGTGCATTCTTCGACGGATCCTCTTGCGTCCACTCGGCGTAGTTGAAGCCCACCCCCGATCCGTAGGAAGTATTTAATGAGTGCGAGCTTCCGGTGGTTTCGTCGGTATAACTCAGGTTCCATCCAGCCGCTGATTCAGTCATCTTGAATGCCATCTGGTCGCCTGCGCTCACGATCCCGATCCGCTGCGGGTGGTATCCGAGATCTCGATCGCTCCAGAAAACATAATAGAGATTGAATGAAGCCAGAATTGAAATGCGTTCCTCAACTACCCCGAGTTGAATGAAATCCGAATTGCCATTTTGAGCACCAATCCAAGTCGCGGCCAAACCGGCCGGTGAAGACTGGAGAATTTTTGGGACTTTGCAAGACCCACCGATCTCGGAGAACGGTGGGCCGTTGAGAACGTATCCGCCGAAACTATTGATATTCGACATCCCGCTTACCGCTTCCGCTGGGTTACCGATGTTGATGAGCGACATGCTGAAGATTCCTGGAATCAGGGAAATGCCGATACACCCTACGGCCATAGCACCAAAAGGCACCAGGAACATCCACAACTTCGAGTGTCCCCGCTTCGACCGCGGCAGCAATGCGGGATTCACGGCGAATATTCGCCCCTGAGCATCGTTACGGAGAAGTCGCCCGTCGACACCAAGGAATGCAGGCTTGCCGTCTAAGGCCCTGACCCACTCACCCTTCATCGCCGCAGCCACATCCCTATTGTTCGGTTTTCCCTATCGCGAGCTTGATAAGACAATGAGGTAGCCACCTATACCTCTAAAGCGGGACTGGAGAAATGTCGATTTAGGTGACTAGCTGTTTCGCATCCATTCGAATTAGCCAACAAACCTGAACCCAGTAGCAGGAAGGGTCCATTACAGATCGGGCGCCTGTTCCGTGCGACCGGGGAGAGGCTGGAGAGTGATCGCAGTTCTCTTAATGATTCTCTGGGTCGAACTCGTCTTGACCGTCATGAGTCTCATGGGCTTGTGGAAGATGTTTGGCAAAGCCAGCCAACCGAGATGGGGGGCGATTGTTCCCATCTATAGCACCTACCTCACCATCAAGATTGCCAGGAGACCCGTGCACTGGCTTTTGCTTCTTTTGGTGCCCTTGGTAAATATCGTCGTGATCGTTAAGCTCTCGCACAGTCTTTCGAGACAATTTGGCCATGGAACTGGATACACGCTTGGGTTGGTATTTTTAGCCCCGATCTTCCTCTGGATTCTTGGGTTCGGTTCGAGCGCCTACTCACCAGTGGATGCCACGCACTCTCCCCAGAGGAACCGGCTCAGCCCGACAGGCTATCCGCAACAGGTTCAACATCCTCGGCCACAAGGCTCAATGCGGGCACAGCAAGCGAGTGCCATCCGGAGACCTGGGAATCCCTCCGGTCCACAGGCACCTCCATCGCTGGCGGGCCACTAAGGCCGTAAAGCGCCTGTCTGATTCAAGACCCACCCACGGGCGCCTCCCGGCGCGCCGGGCAACTCGCTGCCTACCGAGCTGTGGTAATTCCTAACCCGGCTTTACCAAGACCGACTCAATCTGCTTTACGGCAATCGATCCTTCTCCTACAGAAGTCATTACGGGCAATGCTCCGCCAGATCCTTCTGGGCCTGCCCAAGCAACCGACCAATCCACCAATGCTTTAACAGAGTTCGACGGCGACGCTGCCTTGAACGTGTAAGAGCAGTCAGTCGTCTGGTTCGCTGAGACCGAGTGGTTATAGACGGTTCCTGGAGTGGCGCACGTCGTGGTCCCGCCATCGCCAAAAGACCATACAACTTGATAAGGAGTAGCCGTTGCACTCGCAGTCGTGCATCCTCCCGAGTTGCACGCGGTGGCTGAAGTTGAGATCGAGTGCCAGATGGAAGAGTCGATCCACAGCCATTCAGGGAAGTTGACCCACGCGTTTGCCGATGGACTCAACGACATCGAAGGAGCTGGTAACTGGAGTTGACTTGCCGCCTGAGCACCTACAACTGCGGGGTCTGGAGGTGGCGGCGGAGGTGGAGAACCGGCTGGTACCCAAATGTTTGCCAACGGTCCGGGTTCGCCCGGCGTCAAACCATCACAGTTTCCATTTCCTCGGTCCGCCACCCAATACCATTGACCATTCGGGTTGGCCCCTGGTGGGGGTGGACCACCATTGGGATCGGGTGCGTACCTACAGGTTGATGTATTCGCAGCGCCGGACCCAGTCGAGTCCCCCGTTGTGATGGCCCCAGCGGCGCCATCTGGTCCGCCACCGGAGTCCCCAGGAGAACCCGTGATCGCAGCCGTGCAAGAGGTGACGTCACCGGATTCGCTGCAGGAGCCGCCTCCGCCGAAGCCTGCTCCGCCGAGCTGACCCGCATTCGCAAATTCGATTGAATTTGTCAGAAAGATCATTAGTAAGGCCGTCACGCTAAGTGTCACACGAAATGCCACCCTTAACACGTCTTGACACCTTTCGCGGTACCGCCGGAAATTAGCCAATGGCCTCCAACAAGCTGCATCTGATCGCTGACCTCTGCGCCGGTGAATCCATTTTGGTTTCCGTCAAGAAGCACAGGACCGGGAAGTCCGCTTGGGGTCGTTGTGCCCGAGTCGGAAACGCAGCTCTCAACTATGGCGTTGTCAGGCGATAGCGACGTGACCTTGGGGTTACCAAGGCTGAAGGACGTCGGACCATTTAGCTGAGCCATCTTCACCTGGTTTATGAATTCGAGTTCCTGATTCAGCGCCGCCCCAGTCTAGTACTTCTTCACGTCGGGCCAAATCTCTATTGGGGCCTCTCCAGCTACGAGGTCGTTGCGAGCAGGACCTGGGGGCTGCTGAAGGATCTGATAGTGATACCGCTCAGCGGCCACCCAATCATTTATCACCTGCTGCTCGGCCGGGGAGATAGTCGTATTGGTTGATTCCGCTCCCGGATTGAACTGTTTCAAGTGGTAGGCATTGCTGCTCTTCGGGCTTTGAGAGCAAGCTGCCACTACAAGCGCCGTCGACGCCATTAATGCGACCAACTCCAATGAACGTGCGCGTGTCATCATCCTGAAGTCCTTTGCCTCACGTCAGAGGAAATGTCGCCACCAACCGGCAACCCGCAACAATGTCCGCCACGATCCGACATTGCGCTCGATATTAGCCCGATCTGCCGTCAGTGCGCCTACCCAATGGCGACCCTACGCCAGAGTTACAGCGCCCTTCTCTGCGCCGGAAACGAGACGGGCAAACTTGGCCAGCACGCCCGATGTGTACCTGGGTTCTGGGAGCTTCCAGCTCTCTCGACGCTTTGCTAGGACAGACTCGTCCACGTCCAGCTCGATTGTCCGGGCGTCGATGTCGATGACAATGCGGTCACCGTCAGCTAAAAATGCGATAGGCCCGCCTTCGGTCGCCTCGGGAGCCACGTGACCTATGCAAAAGCCGTGTGTGCCCCCGGAGAAGCGGCCATCGGTGATCAAAGCGCAGTCGCCCCCACGTCCAGCCCCCTTCATGGCGCCGGTGACGGCGAGCATTTCACGCATGCCTGGGCCACCTTTTGGCCCTTCGTATCGGATTACGACGACGGTTCCGGGTTCGATCGTGCCTGCGATGATGGCCTCCATGGCCGCATCCTCACCGTCGAATACTCGGGCCTTGCCATCGAACAAGCGGGTATCGATTCCCGCCACCTTGACGACGGAACCCTTGGGCGCCAAGGAGCCCGTTAGCACCGCAATCCCGCCATCTTCATGGATCGGGTCGGACAGAAGATGAATCACGTCACCGTCCGGCTTGGGCGGCGAGATCTTGGCGAGGTTCTCTCCAATGGTCTTGCCGGTCACCGTAATGCAGTCCCCGTCGAGCAGCCCGGCCTCCAATAGCTCGGCCATGACGGTGGGGATCCCCCCAACTTTGTCGATGTCCACCATGTGGTATTTGCCGTGCGGCTTGGTGTCGGCGACATGCGGCACCTTGCGACCGATTTCGTTGAACTCGTCGAGGCCGATCTCAACCTGTGCTTCGTGAGCAATCGCAAGTAGGTGCAAAACGGCATTAGTCGAGCCGCCCAACGCCATCACGACGGCAATCGCATTACGAATCGAGTTTCGGGTGATGATCTGCCTGGGCCTGATTCCCTGCTCCAGCATCCCAACAACCGCCCTGCCGCTCGCCTGTGCAAAAACATTCCGTCGCGGATCCGGTGCCGGAGGAGAAGAAGAGCCGGGAAGGGCCATGCCTAGAGCCTCGGCAACGGCCGCCATTGTGTTAGCGGTGAACATGCCCGCGCAGGAACCCTCGGATGGGCATGCGTGCCGCTCGATCTGGTCCAGCTCGTCAGCGGTCAAAGTCCCGGCGGCATAAGCCCCAACAGCCTCAAAGACGGAAACAATATCGAGGTGTTGGTCGTCAATGGCTGGATTGTTGATGGGTATCGGAAGGCACCCGGGAAGTATCGAACCTCCATAGAGGAAGACCGAAGGGACGTTGCAGCGTGCCGCTGCCATGAGCATCCCCGGCAAGGACTTGTCGCAACCCGCTAAGCAGACCATGGCATCGAATCGCTCGGCGTGCATAACCGTCTCAACCGAGTCAGCGATGACCTCCCGGCTGACGAGCGAAGCCCGCATGCCTTCGTGCCCCATCGAAATCCCGTCCGAGACGGCTATGGTAACGAACTCGATGGGGAACCCACCGGCTTCCAAAACGCCTTCTTTGGCCTTTCCTGCAAGCCTCGAAAGCGGCATATTGCAAGGCGTTACCTCGTTCCACGAGGAAGCCACGCCGACCTGAGGGCGGGAGAAGTCGTCGTCGCCCATTCCGATGGCCCTCAGCATTGCCCTCGCCGGAGCACGCTGGAAACCGTCGGTGACTTCGTAACTCCGTATCTTCAGCTTGTTCTCGCTCATTTCCCAACTCTCTCCCTGGTCGAGCCTGCGACCCAATACGAAGGCTCATCGCCTTTGTGCATGTCGTGGCCCATCGACACCTAAGCCTTGTCGGCTGAAACCTTGCCGGCTGACTTAACCGTCAACCTTTCCTTTTCGCCAACTCCAAATTTACAGCTTTCCCGTCGGCCTTCCCTTTGGAGGATTTCATTATCTGCCCGACGAGGAAACCGGTGACTTTCTGGTCCCCTTCACAAAAGCGCTCCCACTCGCCCGGGTTCGCAGCGATAACCTCGTCGACGATTGCCGAAAGTGCGGACTCGGCCATTTCTTCGAAGCCCTTGGCCGAGGCTATGGCCTCAGGGTCGGGCGATCCTCCCGATGCGACAGTGTCAATCATCTCTGCAAGCACCGTCTTGGCTTGAGTAGCAGTGAGCTTGCCCGCGCTCTCCATCGCGATGAGCTTCGCGAAAGCATTCGAAGAAAGCTTGCGGCTCTCATCGGCTCGGGCCGCAGCTTCGTTGGCTGCACGGGAGATGGCAAGCCTCGGGTCAGCGCCGGAGCCGACCGCCCCGGTGACCAAAGAGTCCAGGTTCTGCTCAACTACCGCCGTAATCTGTTGCTCGATCGCCGGGTTGAGCTCGACCATGCCTCTCAGCAGATGACGACGTTCCGCAGGAAGCGGGGGTAGCGAAGATCCGACTGAGGTTACCCACGACTCCTCCGGATCCAAAAGAACGAGGTCGGGCTCGGGAAAATACCTGTAGTCGTTGGCCTCTTCCTTCGAGCGCATCGACGACGTAGAGCCGCTCCCCTCGTCAAAGTGTCGAGTCTCTTGCACAATTCTCTCACCGGACTCGATTAGGGCGATTTGCCGATCTGCCTCATAGGTAATGGCTCGGCCGAGAGAGCGAAGGGAGTTCAAGTTCTTGATCTCACAACGCGTCCCGAACTCAGTCGACCCACGATGCCTGACCGAAACGTTCGCGTCGACTCGCATCGAGCCTTCCTCCATCTTCCCGTCGGAGGCCCCGGTAGCTACAAGTATCGAACGCAACTCGGACACATAGGCCCTTGCCTCTTCCGGGTCGGCAATGTCGGGCGCACTTACGATTTCGACCAGCGGAACCCCCGCCCTGTTGTAGTCGACAAGCGAGAACTCCGAGTCGTTTATCCGGCCCGATCCCCCAACATGCGTCGACTTACCGGTGTCCTCTTCGATATGCGCCCGCTCGATCCTAACGACTTTCCCGTTGGGCAGCTCCAGACCACCGGCGACGTTGATCGGCTCGTCGTATTGGCTTACCTGATAGTCCTTTGGCATGTCCGGATAGAAATAGTTCTTCCGGTGGAAAACCGAGGGCTTCACGGTGCAGCCGAGAGCTAGGCCAATCCTCATGGCAAGTTCCACCGCCTGCCTGTTCAGCACGGGAAGCGAGCCCGGAAGACCTAAGCAGACCGGGCAGATGTTCGTGTTGGGGTCATTGCCGAAGGTGTTGGGACAAGAGCAGAAAAGCTTCGTCTTGGTCAGCAGTTCGCAATGGACTTCCAGCCCGATGACCATTTCCCATTCAGCCGCAGCCATCTATGCCCGTCCTCCTTCTTTAGAGTCCCTGCCCTCGTCGCCTCGGGTAACCGCTCCGGCCCCAGCGCCGGCAAGGTTCGCTGATTCGATCACTTCTGCAACCTGGAAAAGCAAGGCTTCGCTGAATGCCGGTCCCATCACCTGGATTCCGACAGGCATGCCTTCCTCGCCTGTCCCGTATGGGACGCTGATGGCAGGGTGTCCAGCCAGGTTCGAGGGAATCGTGCACACGTCCGACATGTACATCGCCATTGCGTCCTGTGCTTTGTCTCCGATACGGAAGGCGACCGTGGGAGAGGTAGGCGAAATGAGAACGTCGAATGACTCGTAGGCGGCATCGAAGGCTTTGGAAATGATTGTGCGGACTTTTTGCGCTTGTCCGTAGTAGGCATCGTAGTAACCGGCCGACAGCGCATAGGTACCGAGCATCAGACGTCTCTTTACCTCCGGTCCGAACCCCGCAGACCTGGTGGCGCTCATCATCGAGGCGACCTCCGGCCCGTCTTCGCGCAATCCGTACCGCACCCCGTCATAGCGGGCCAGGTTGGAGGAGGCCTCGGCAGAGGCAATCATGTAATAGGCGGCAAGCGAGTGCTGAAGTTCGGGTATCGACAGCTCCTCGACTTTCGCACCGGCCGAAGCAAGTTGCTCCGCAGCCTCTCCCACTCGGGCAGCGACCATCGGTGAGGAACCGTCCGTCAGCTCGCGAAGGAGACCGACCCTAAGTCCCTCGGCTCCTTTGCCAAGGCCCGACATGAACCCGATCTCATTGGGTACATACGACGTCGAGTCTTTGGGATCATGGCCCGCAATCACACTGAGAAGGAGGGCTGCGTCGGCAACGTCGTTAGCGAATGGACCGATCTGGTCCAGCGAACTGGCGAATGCGATGAGTCCGTATCGAGACACCAACCCGTAGGTGGGCTTCATCCCGACAACCCCGCAGAGGGAGGCGGGCTGCTTGATCGATCCTCCGGTGTCGGAACCAAGTGCCAGCGGAGCGAATCCGGCCGCTACTGCGGCAGCGCTCCCTCCAGACGACCCTCCCGGAACCCTTGTCGTGTCCCGGGGATTTCGGGTTGGCCCGAATGCCGAGTTCTCGGTCGACGACCCCATGGCGAACTCGTCGAGGTTGGTCTTACCAACAACAACAGCCCCCGCCTCGCGCAGCTTCTCTACGACAGTGGCGTCATAGGGCGGCTTCCAACCTGCAAGGATCTTGGAGGAACAGGTCGTTTCCACGCCCTTGGTGCAGAGGTTGTCCTTGAGGGCAACAGGTACACCCGCCAGCGGTCCTGGATTTTCGCCCGAGGCGATGGCGGCGTCTATCTCACCCGCCCTTTCAAGGGCTTCACCACTCATCACAAGGTTGAACGCGTGGATCGACGGCTCGTCAGCTTCAATCGCAGAAATATATTTCTGGGCAACCGAAACAGCGGATTCCTGCCCGGAGGCGACGGATCTCGAAATCTCCCTCGCCGTCCTAAAATCTTTAGCAACCATAACTAGCTCGGCTCCT
>DAIDIS010000155.1 GCA_027451785.1 Acidimicrobiales bacterium | reverse complement strand
CGCTTACTTGGATTGGAGGCGTGGCCTGGCCCAAGGAAATTCTGGTCACAACCTTTCGGACCAGCCGACCCAGCTCGCGCTCCAAGGACCGGACACCGGCTTCTCTGGTGTAATCGGCAGAGATCTTCTTCAGCGCTTCGTCCGACACCGTCAACTCGTCTTCCGAGAGACTTGCCAGCTCCTCTTGGCGGGGCAGGAGGTGGTGCCTTGCTATGGAAAGTTTCTCATCCTCCGTATAGCCGTCAATCCGTATGACTTCCATGCGGTCCAACAGAGCAGCTGGAATCGTCTCAGCGACGTTGGCGGTCGCCACGAACAGGACCTTGGAAAGGTCGAGATCCACCTCCAGGTAGTGGTCCCGAAACGTGTGATTCTGGGCCGGGTCCAGCACCTCCAAAAGCGCCGACGAGGGATCACCCTTGTAGTCCGACCCAAGCTTATCCACCTCGTCAAGAACGATGACCGGATTCATGGTGCCGGCATCAATGAGGGCTCGCACCAGCCTCCCGGGCCTGGCGCCTACGTACGTCCGCCTGTGCCCCCTAATTTCGGCCTCGTCACGAACGCCGCCAAGGGCGACCCTGACGAATTTCCGGCCCAGGGCGCGGGCTATTGACTCGCCAAGCGAGGTTTTGCCGACTCCCGGAGGGCCGACTAGGGCGATAATCGCGCCGGATGAGCGACCCGCAAGTACAAGTCCCTTGTCGGCAGTCCTTTTTCGTACCGCCAGGTGCTCCAGGACGCGCTCCTTTACGTCGCTTAGACCATCATGGTCGGCATCCAAGGTCTCCGAAGCCGACTTGAGGTCGAGATTGTCTTCGGACGCGACTCCCCATGGGACCTCGAACATAGTGTCGAGCCAAGTTCGGACCCATCCCTGCTCCGGGCTTTGGTCGCTTGTGCGGTCCAACTTGTCGATCTCCCGGTCGATCGCTTTGCGGACGGCTTCCGGCAAGTCCCGTTCTTCCAAAAGCGTGCGATAGTCGTCTTCGAAACCTTCGCCGTCTTCCCCGTCGAGTTCGGCAAGCTCGTGCCTGATCGCTTCCAGTTGGCGGCGGAGAAGGAACTGACGCTGAGTTTTTTCCATTCCCTCCTCGACGTCGCTTTTGATCTTCTCTCTTAGAGCTTGGTCGGCAAGTAGCTCCTTGGCCCATCCGAGAACCAACCGTAGGCGCGCCTCGACTTCTGTTGTCTCCAGGAGCTGGACTTTTTGCGGGAGGGAAAGGTCGGGTGAATAGCCGGCCAAGTCTGCCAACTGACCAGGGTTGGTGACTTCCCTCAAGCGATCGGCTATGCGCCGGGCGCCCCTGGATGGGAGCAGATTTTCCAGCACCGCCCGGTACTCACGCGCGAGTTTGAAAGCCTCGTCGGTCGGTTCGCCGTCTTGCACGACATCGGTTTGAACCCATAGTGCCTTTCCGGTCCCGGGAACGGCTGCGCCGATGGTCGCCCGAGCCAAACCGCTGACTACGATTGCATTCGAGCCTCCCGGCAACTTGCCGGCGTCGATGATTTCGGCAACCACACCGATTGGGGAATAGGTGCCGTCGACAAAAGGCACAAGGATCACCATGCCCCCCTCGTCACCGGCTGCCTCGGCTGCATTACGAGACTCGTCGGTCTCAAGTGCCAAAGTCACTGCCATCCCCGGAAGTACTGCCCCGGATGTCAGCGGCAGTAAGGGCAGCGGTCGCGAGCCTCCTTCGTCCCCACTCCCGCCAAAAGCATTGTTCCCATCTGTCTTCGGTTCTGAGTCCATGATCGTTGATCGCCCCACAATCCTCGTTGTGCGAAGTTCAACGATTTATCAGGCCAAAAGATTCCCGCCTTCGTCGCGGTAGCCCGGCCCCGCGCATCTGCGGCAGCGCTCGGACAGCTGTGCTGAACCGGCTCATTGAGGCGAGCCTTGCGCATCTGCGGCAGCGTCTGTGATTCGGAGTTTCGCTATGAACGATTACCTGAGCGAAGAAAGTAGGAATGTAGGAAAGATCTGGCGGAGAGGGGGGGATTTGAACCCCCGGACCCCTGTTAGAGGTCAACTCATTAGCAGTGAGTCCGATTCGGCCGCTCTCGCACCTCTCCGTCAATGAGCATACGGCATAGAGCGAGGGAGTTGCACACGCAAACGCGACCAGACCTGGTTGGGGTTAGGATCGTTATTGATGCTTGGACAAGGTGACAACGTTGCGGATTTCGAGTTGCCCGACCAGGATGGCAAGCCGGTCAGGTTGTCATCCCTTCTGGAGTCGGGACCCGTCGTCCTCTATTTCTTCCCCCGAGCAATGACGCCCGGTTGCACTGCCGAGAGCTGCCATTTCCGGGACTTGGCGGCTGAGTTCGCAGCGGTGGGAGCCCACAGGGTCGGAATCAGTCAAGACTCGGTCGAGCGCCAAGCCAAGTTCACCGGCAAGCACAACTTTGATTTTCCTTTGCTGTCTGACGAGAGCGGGGAGATCGCCAAGCGATTCGGCGTTTCCAGACCTGGACCGATCTTCAATAAGCGCGCGACATTTGTCATCTCGCAAGACTCCAAGATTCTGGCTGCAATCCAAAGCGAGCTAAACATGGAGAAGCATGCTGACCAGGCTCTTGCTCTTTTGAAGGCGCAGGCCAACTAGAGCCGCCGAGGCTCTGTTTGCGCACGAGGATTCTGGGCCCAAGCCTGCGGGGCTAGGCGGGACTTAGTAGTAGCCCCAAGCCTGCGGGGCTAGGCGGGACCTAGCAGGGGCTGGCAATCCTGGGGGGCTAGGCGGGACCTAATAGTGGCAGGCGGAAACTCCCGGGGTGAATCCGAAAGTGCCAAATAGATCTAGTGATCCAAGTCAAAGATCGCGCAGTTGTGTCCTTTGGCCCTATCGGCAAGGTGGGTGGTTATCCGAGTATTGAGTACATGGCCCAGATGCCCGCCTTGCCGCCAGAACGATTTACTCCCTCTTTGCCCTCAGACCAAGTAACCGCCGCTTTGCCATCAGACGAATTAGCGCCCGCTTTGCCCCCAGAGATGGGTAAAGAGCTGGGTAAAGGGACTCCTGGCCGTTTGGCGTTCAAGCCTGTCGCGCGTTCTTTGGTGAGCGTGGGGCCGAGCTATGAGGATTTTGATGATGGAGGGGGTCCCGTGAACCTTGGCAGAAGTGAGTGCTTCGACCGATTAGCTGGAAACGAAATTGGGCGACTGAGCCTAACGGTCGGAGCACTCCCGACTATTGTTCCGGCTCGTTACGAAGTGGTGGGCAACGATGTTTGGATAGAGTCTCCCGAAGGTCACAGCGTCGGTGCCGTGCTGGAAAACGCAGTCGTGGCCTTCCAGACCGACGGCGAAGAGACTGACTCCGATGCCTGGTGGAGTGTAGTTGTAGTCGGACTGGCCAACAGGGTCGACGGCAAGATCGTACTTTCGATTTCCAGCCTCTCTGGTGCGAAGCTCTCCTGTCTTTCTGAGTCGTAACATCAAAGCGCAGCTAGTCAGGTCATTGGCCCTTGACTAGGATCTGGCTTGTGCCAGAAGGTATGCGGGGGTCCGCCAAACAGGGAATCAGGAATTTGCTCAAGGCCGCGGCGAAAAACCCGGCCTCTGCGAAAGCGATGCGCAAAGCCGGTCAGAAGATCCAATCAGCAGCCGAGTTGACTGCTCGCGAGCTTTTCCGGGCCAGCTCCGGGACGATTGCTTCGGAGGGAATCAACCAGCCGGCACCAGGGGCAACCGGCAGCGAAGTGGGGGAGATCCCCAATACTTTTGGCAGCGGAGCGGACGACGATGGAATGTATGGTGCTTCGTACTATGGCGTCGGTCGCAACCCCAGCGACAGGGAGAATCTCTCCGGGTATGCGAACTACGACCGCAAGACCTCAAATGCCGATCTTCAGGCTTACATCACATGGCGGTTCCTGGATGCACACACATCGCTTGACGTAGGTTGCGCTCTTGGCTTTTGCGTTGAGGCCTTTTCGGAGCTTGGTTTCGGCGCAAAAGGAGTGGAGTACAGCAACTGGGCGGTCGAAAACTGTGCTCCCGGTGTTAAGGGCAAAATATTCCAGGGCGACATCCTGAAGGGCCTGCCCTTTGAGGATGGTGAGTTCGATATTGTCACCGCGTTCGAGATTCTGGAGCACCTGCCGCCCGAGGAGGTGCCTAGCGCGATCAGGGAGCTAAGGCGAATCTGTAAGGGATGGTTGTTCGCAACAATTCCGTCCTTCGGGCCCAACAAGTACGGACCAGACGGTTGGTTCTCCGGCAAGGTTCGGGACGAGGTGCTGGACAAATACAACGCGCTGCCTGACTATTACAGAGGCCCCGTTCCCTACGAGGACTTGATGCTCGACAGGGAAGGACAGCCCATCGAAGGTCACCTGACCATCGCATCCTTCGACTGGTGGGAATCCAGATTCGAAGAGGCCGGTTTCGAGAGAAACGGCGTAATCGAGGAGCGGATGTATACGGAAGTGGCTCGATTCGGGTTGACCGGTCTGTGGAACCTCTACGTCCTCTCGGTTCCGGGTGCCTGGAAGCCTCCGGCCAGTTTGCGCTCTCCCGAAGAAGTGGCTGAGATCGAGAAGCGGTGGGGATTGGGTGAGCGAGTCGTAAGCCGTTAGTCGCGAATCGGGCCGATGTGTCAGGTTCTCAAAACCGGGCTTTTTGAATTGCGGCGCCAATACGCGAAGGCCGCTATCAAGGTGATCACCGAGATGATGCTCAACGCCAGCCCTACAGTTGCCGACTCCGGAGAATAGCTGAACGTTACCTTCCATACTCCGGGAGGAATCTGAACTTGCTGTACGAGACCGTAGCGCCCCACGCTTTGTGTCCTGGAAGCGCCGCCACCGTCAGGTTGCAGCGTAGCGATCCATCCATTCGCGAACCCAACACTCCGATAGAGCGTCCCTCCATGATCGGACGAGACCTTGACCACGACGGGATTGGCGACCGTCCCTGAAATGATCTCCGAAGTAAGGTCGCCGGAGCCCCACACCCAACCTTGAGTTTGGGTGTTCTCAAAAACGTCGTAACCTGCCCAGACTCCGGCGAAACGCCATTGCGGAGACTGTAGATAACCGCTAAGCGGTCCGTTCATGGATTCGCTTTGCTCTCCTGGAGAAGTAACGACAAGATTCGAGATGCTTTGTGATGCAGTCTGTGAACCATTCTGGATTTCCAGGCCAATGCCTTCGATCGGCTGATTAAGGGCAAGCATCACCAATCCGCTGCCTGCCGAGTCCCAAGAGGGGGGCCAATAAACCTGACCCGCCGCTTCAAGGATTCCCACGCGAACTGAGACAGGATTGCCGTTTGCCGAACCCGAGGCCGGTGAAGTGTCAACGCTGATGGAGGCGACATCGATCTGCCTGTCGAACAACCAGGTTCTGGCCTGCGCCGCCGCAATCAGGCGAGAGGCTGGCGGTCCCGACGACACCGGACCGACAGTCTGGCTCATTAGGTACTGCGGCATCGTATAGAGATACTGATCGTTCAACTGGAGGAATTGTGGCGATGAAAGGATTGATGGGTCCAATACGTCTTGGCCATGGGTAGCTGTCGAAGCCGCGTAATCGCCGGGAGCCAAAGATCCATAGCCTTGAACGCTTGGCTGAGCACGCAATGCGTTGAGGTCGGGCTCACCAACTTGGCTCAGGCCACCCTTGTTCAATAACTGAGGGTCGTAGACGGCGAATCTATGCGAAGAATTCGGAGCAAGGCCAGGGTTGGACAAACTCTGCGCAGAGGCGGCCATCCTTGCCGATGAGGTTGAACCCAACGAAGAAGAGACCATGGAGTCTGCCCTGGTGGCTGCGCCCGAGCTCAGATTGACCAACGACGTGCAAGCGAAGAAGAGAACCTCCAAGACCACCACTGCGCCGAACAATCCTCCTCTTCTCCAAGGAGCAACCCGATCGAAAAAGAGTATTGCGGCACCGACCGCGATGGCTACGACAATGCCGATCACCAATGAGATGGACATCGAACCTGCCTGGGAGACCGCTTCGCTGCTGACGGAAAAATGAGACACCAGGCCGGACCCGAAGACAAGGGCGCCGAGGGCGAAGACGATAGCGGCTGCAGCGGGTACGAGAGCGGCCGTGCGTTCCATTTGGGAAGGCGAAGCATGGCGGCCGAGCAAGTGGCCGATGATCGCATTTTCGTGAGCGTCGTCGTCTCTGGGGTCATACGAGATGGCTCGATCCAGCCAATAGGCAAACATGACGATGAGTCCCAGATCCACAAGGGTTAGGTTGCGGCTTTGCAATCGCTGGCCGCCATAGAGAGGGAGGCCGGCAAGCAAATGACCAAAAGGCGTTGACCCTCCCCAAGACAGGACCAACCCGACCACCGTAATCAACAGCCAGAGACCGTATTTCGGGTACGGCATGGGAGTGTTCTCCGAATTTTCCGGATGGGGGACTTCTTTGCGTCTGGCAAAGGCGCCGACAGGAAGGGCCAGTGCCGCGGCCAATGGCAGGAGGCCTACGTAACCCGTCACTTCGGTGAACTGATAGTTTCCGAAGAACTGAGGCTGGCCGATGCTCCCCGTCCCGCCCAGGAAGTCCGGAATCAACATCAAGATGCTCCAAGATACGGGGAGCGACCCGGACGAAAAGAGAGCATAGGAGGCGTTGGAGCGCTGGGAACCGGCAAGGAAGACCAAGCCGGGGAGGAGCTGCACAGCGCCAAGTGCCATGGCCCAGGCACCCGCAGTCAAAGACAGGTAGGTGAACTTGAGCCTAAGGCCGTTGGGGAGGGATCGTCGGGCCAGCCATGCCGTGGAAATGCCAAGGACGAGCGCAGCATCGCTGATTGCTCTCGGCTCGCCTGCCAATACCACCATCGAGACCGAAAAGGCGGCTAGAAGTACCCAACCGAGCTGTGCTCTCAGGAGTACGAGGAAGCGGGGCGCGTCCTGTCCGGAGGGCATCTTCCCAACGCCTTCCGCGATCTTGAATAGTGCGATCAGGGCCCAGGGAATCCAACTCACTCCGGCAACCAAGCCGAAATGGACGAGCTGGGCCGCCATTGTGCCCATGAAACCCCATACAAAAGCCGCCAAAAGCGAAGAGTTCTGGCCGATTCGTAAGGTCCGGCAAAGGCAATACACACCTATGCAAGAGATTGCATAAGTAGCGATCTGCCCGATCACCCAAGCCCCCATCGGCGGCAGAAAAGCAAAAAGATAAGTAAATGGGTACAGGGCCCCAGCATTAAATCCGCCCAAGAGAGGAGACCCCGACCACTCGAAGGGATCCCACAGAGGCAGGTGACCTTGGGCCAATGCTTTGCCGCTAAGAACCCGCAAGGGGTAGTTCTGGATCAGGTTGTCCCCGTTCAGGATCGGGTGACCCAGCATCGCCGGTATCCCGAAGATTGCGGCTGGGAACGCGATGAACAGGAAAATGGGGGCGAAGCGGACAAAGATTCCTGCAGGCTCCCCTGTCGCGCTGCTTGTACCTGATGAGAAATCGAGCAGGTCGTTGTAACTACCGTTCTGGGGTTCGTCTAGGGAGGCCAACCCCGTGATGATATCGGACTCCCAGGGAGGCAGCTCGGAGCCAACGCTCCCTGCGGAGCCGTCGCCCTTGTGCTCTATCTCTTCACCCACCTTCCAAACTCCAATTCCAGGCCTTGCCGTCCCAATCCAGTGTTCCGGAATGGTCCGCTGGGCGTGGGCCTCAATCGGATATAGATATCGTCTGGGTGGTTCGCTGACCTTAGCGAGTGGCGAACTTAGCGAGTCGTTGACTTTAGCGAGTGACGACCTTGTGGGGGTTCCTGCCCTCGGTGGGGCCGTAATACCTCAGCGCAGCGCAATCTCCCTTCGGTAGGGATTAGCGCAATCTCCCTTCGGTGGGGATTACCGCCCTGGCACCCAGGAGCCGTAGCCCGCTCAGGAGTGTTTACGGTAATTCCCCGGGGCGCCCAGGAGCTGTAGCCCGCTCAGGAGTGTGCCCAGGTATCCGTGAAAGTTGCTCCACCGTTCGAGAGAGGCGACGGGTTGGCCCTGATTAGGTTTCCGGCCTGGTTGGACATCTCGAACAACGTGCTTGGGAAGGATCCGATGTTCCCGTTCTGGCCATTCGCACTTACGAGAGCATTGGAGAAGGTCTCGGAGCCGAAGTTGGAGAGAGCCGTTCCGAAGCAGCCGAAGAAGAAGCACAGTGACGGCGCTTCCACGATCCATTCGGCTGAAGCTTGAGCGGGAGGTGTGGCCGGAGCGGGAGGCGCATAGGTGAACGTCCAGCCCTTGGTGGAGTCGGACATGGTGAGGTTCCAGCTTCCCGTCGTGTCCGACACCGATGCGTTGATGGAGTCACCGGGAGTGACAGGGTAGTTAGATGGCAGCGTAACCGAACCGGCTGGGTACATCTCGTACCAAGCGGAGTAACGAGGCGTACCGAAGGAGCAGTCCTGCTCTGTCCCCAGCTGCTCCACGGTGGATGACCCGTCTCCGTCGATGCCTACCCAAGAGGCAGAGTACTGGGTTGTGAACCAGGGGCACTTGACCTGCGGCACCGTCCAAGTTCCGGAGACGTTGGTGAACTTGGAGCCGGTGTCGACGTATCCCGACCAGTTTGTCGAGGTCCCAGCCCCATGATGGAGTGTGAGGGCCTTTAGCGGGGCGGCGACAGCGGCACCGTCGAGGATGGATGCGGCGGGTGCCTGAGCCGACGATGATTCGACGCTTTGGCCTGCGGCTGAAGCTGAAGCGTCAGTGGCGGAAACAAGGTTGGCTCCTGCAAGCGAAACGATGAGGCTGGTGAGGGCCCATAGCAACCTGAAGGACGATGTCGCCCTCGTCGAGTTGGTTCGTTCCGCTCCTGTGCGGCCGGCGGGCGTTTCCGGATTTCTCCTCAAGCACTCCGAGCGGTTTGCCGAAGCACTAGTGAAAGGAACACCGAGTTTCCTCACAATCAACCTCACCTTCCTGACAAGTCGATTTTGAGGCCCACTTACTTCCGAACTTACGTAGGGCAACTTCGGTGAACCGATTCTGACGATACAGACGGCGGTCGTGGTAGTCAACAGTTCTATTCGCAGATTGGCATATTTCCGCGTCATGAAAGCCGTGGTGGGAGTGGGCTTAGGGTGGATATTTGGCGATTTTTGGGCATTTCGACCATGCTGAGTGTCCCTCTAGCCGCATATGACGCTCGGTAATCACACTCTGTAGCGATTAATTCCTGACAATGTGTAAGAATTGAAAGCGACAGGTGCTACGACAAGCGCCGGCGGACGTTGTTTTTCGAAGCAGACGAATTCCAGTCGAGGAATTCCGAGAAAGGGACGTTGAGTGCCGAGCAAAGTCACACGAATCGCAGAAGCACTGGCAATCGCCGTCCTAGCTGCGACCATCCTGGCGGCTTGCTCGAATACCAAGACTGCCTCCGGCACCGGCTCAGGAAATGGAGCTGGAGGCTCCGCGAAAGCGGGTTCGGTTGGGACGGAGCTTTCCCAGGAAGCTAACTATTCGATCGCAGGAGCGCCGGTAAGGGTCGCGAACACCTCGGACGGCAAGGTTTCCTACCGCGAGATCGGAAGCGGACATCCCCTGCTCTTGATCATGGGCTATTCGTCATCGATGGATGGCTGGCAGCCTGCTTTCGTCAACGCCTTGGCTGCCCAATACAAGGTCGTGATGTTCGACAACATGGGGATCGGCCAATCGACCGTGCCTCAATCCGGAATCACCGTGCCGGCAATGGCTGACCAAACCGCCGCATTGATCCGGGCGCTGGGCTTGGGCAAGCCCTACGTACTCGGGTGGTCAATGGGGGGAATGATCTCTCAGGCACTCGCGGCGACTCATCCCGGGTTGGTGGGTAAGTTGGTGCTTTGTTCGACTTTACCGGGCAACGGACATGCGGTTTCACCTCCAAGTTCCGTCGTGGCAACTCTCGCTTCTCCTGGCGCTGCGGGGCTCTCTGCAATGGCCGCGATTACCTACCCGCCGGACCATGTTGGCGAGTTCCAGGACTATATCCACTCCTTGGTGGCATATCCGGGCTTCTATATGGCTACTCAAACGGTCGATACCACCCAAATGGCGGCCATGACGCCATGGGTAACCGGCCAGACCGCGGCGGGGAAGGCACTCTCTTCAATTCGGGTGCCAACGTTGATAGGTGACGGTGCAGAGGATGCAATAGTGCCGATAGTGAACGACAATGTGCTCCACCAATCCATCAAGGGATCCCAGTTGGTGATCTACCCCGACGCAAGTCATGCCTTCCTATTCCAGTCGGAAGACGAAGCCAACTGGCTGGCGAAGGTGAAGGCTTTCCTCGGTTAGTTCGCCTGGCCTGATCCAAGCGCGTCTTCGATATGGGCAGGAAACGACTGCCTAACCCAATCCATCGCCTGCACCCCCCACGGCAGGACACCCTCTTCGATGCATGACCGTAAGTGCGTGAGGTCGGTGCTCTTTTCCGTCTCGTACTCGGAGTGCGAGAAGCTCTTCAGTTTCGTGGAAACCATCTCAGCTCCTCCAAAAGACGTAAAGTGCCACCCAACGCAAGGCACGTAAGTCGCAGCAAGGTTGTCGCGTAGCTCGGAGAAAGACATGGTGAGGTCACGTTTGCGAATTGCCTTAGGCCGGTTCCAGGACATGCCTCGCCAGTTGAGGGACATGTGATAGTTGCTCATCGACATCGTCACCGGGCCGTTCACTGAGCTCCTCAAGACTCTTGGTATGGCCTCTCGCCTGGGGATCTCATCTACATCGCACGACAAAATGAGGTCGTCATCGTCTGCGTCGAGGATTCCCTCCATAGTGGCGTTCCGCTGGTGTCGTTCACGCACCCAGGGGTCCTGCGTTTCCGGTGGTTCGACCACAATATGAGTGATCCTCGAAGCCCATTCGGAAAACCTGGCTGCTGACTCGGCGTAATAGAGGGGCTTGGGGTCTCCTCTGAACGTGGTGGTCGACTCTGCGATCACGAATCCATCGACAATTGGAGACAGCTCCTTCAGCCTGGCCTCCAACATGGAGACCTCGTTGAAGAATGGAAAGCAGTCCCAAATGGCCACGGGATTATATTGGCATGCGATGGGGCTCTTAGAAGACATGGTCATAAGTGCGGGCGAAAGGGTGCTTCTGGTCGGCGATCAGCCGGAATGGGTCGCTTCCGCCTGCGCAGGGAGCGGCGCCGAGGTCACGCGTTGGAATGCCGATGAGCTTCCAGGTCCGGACGCGGCCGATAGCTATTCGTTCATTTGTGCTCTGGACGTATTTGGATCCGTGGCTGATCCCTGGTCCCTTGCCAAGTCGCTGGCGGGATTGCTTGAGCCAGGGGGCAAGCTGGTCACTCGTATCGAGAACGTGAGGAATCTCCGGGTTCTCGCCGATATTGCTGAAGGCCGGTGGGAATACGGAGGCGAGGTCGCAACTACGGGCGCATCGCATCTCAGGTCGTTCACCAGGTCCACCATCGTGAGCCTGTTGGAGAATACTGGGCTTTCCGTTGTGGGATGTGAAGCGCAAGAAGATCACCGGGTTACTGACATCGTGGCCCGGGAGGAGTTCGGTGGGTTTATCACGATGATCTTCGGGAGGGTGTCGGTTTCGGGAATCAGTCCTCAGGCGCGAGACGAGTTGATAGCCGAGTCGTTTCTTGTGGCGGCGGAAAAGCAAGGAGGGCCTGGATCGGACCGCCACGGTCGACCGGAAATAGCGTTCGTATCCCCAGTCGAGGGAAACGATCCCTCCTCTAATCCAGTGGGTGGTGGGCCCAACCCGGTTGGATTGGCGTCGGCTGCCGAAACCATTGCTGTTGGTGCCAGGAGTGAGTTCGGTGACAGGGCATCGTGGTTGTTGGCATTGAACGAAGCGGCATTTTCTGCCCAATCGGAAATAGTCTGCTTCCTTGATGAATCAGTTTCCGCCGAACCGGGCTATGCCGAGGCGGTGAAGGGGATATTTGACGCTGCTCCACAGATTGGAGTTGTGGGACCGGCGGTTGTCGGGGATCGAGGCGAGCTGTTGAGTTGGGGGTACGGAGTCGCACGAAACGGTGCGGAGATACGGGTTGTCCGGGAGCAGACTGGGAATCTACGGCGTTACTCGCCCTTGGGCATCTCACGGGTCGGGATGGCGGTGCGGAAAAGCGCCTTCGTGGAGGCGGGCGGATTCGACCCAGGGTTTCCACACGGATTTGAAGACGTTGATCTTTGCATCAGAATGACCGATTGCGGGTGGCGATCGATTTTCGAGCCCTCAGCGAGGGTAATTTGCTCGGCTGTACCTGGCAGTGACGGTTTC
>DAIDIS010000154.1 GCA_027451785.1 Acidimicrobiales bacterium | reverse complement strand
TTTCAATTTTCTGAGTACGTCAAATAGCGCATTGCGGTGCAAGACTTCGAATAGATCGGTCAGCTCGGGCGGCGCCCCGAAAACCTGCCGAGTCGCGTCCTAAGCGGACTTCAGGACCGATAGGCGCTGCCCTGGTCGACGCATTCCCGACATCGGCGGGCTTCTATACATATTGCCGAACCGACGGCTTCGAGGCGGTACTGCTCGGTTAGCTGACTTACCGACATTTTTGTCGTGCACGTGTATCCAATTGGATAAGGTTGGCCTACCAAGATCAATGGAGGTTCGCCATGTCGTCGGAGCATTGGAAGGACGAACCCGAGGATCACGATTATCCTGCCGCCAAGTCGTACCTTTCGCTTATGGTGAGTCCAGGCGAAGCTTCTGCGTTGTCGAAGGCCCTCAAGAAGAGGCGGGAAATCGTACGCTTCGCTGCGAAAGACATAATTCGGGCTGCCGGGCTCACACTCCTGCCTGCTGACGACAGCGAAGTCGCCGCGGATATAGAGAAGGGAACTTCTGGAACTAGGCTGTCTCCGGTCTTGCTTGTCCGCGGAGTACCTCTCTGGATTGCCGATGGGTATCACCGGGTCTGTGCGAGCTATCACATAGACCCGAAGGCGGAAGTGCCATGCCGAATTGTTGATCGACCATAGGGATCGGCAACTTCATTCGGTCTCAGGGCCAGCTGCTTCCGCTTTCACCGAACGCTTCAGCCACGGGCGGCCTTCCAAACGCTGGTGGACGGCGTCAGGGAGTGGTGAGGCCGAATGGCTCCTTCGGCGAAGGTGACGGCGCAACAGTGTCTGCCAACTGAAGACACAGTGCCAAAGAAAGCGGAGCCGTTCCGACGACAAGTGGGCTAACACACTGCGCACGGGTGGAGGGTACGAACTGTAGCGAATTCGCTACACCTGCTCTTAGAATCATGGAAGTGGACAGGGAGAAATTCGACCCGGCTGCAGGCGAACTTGTCCGGCGCGCAAGACAGCGGGCCGGACTGTCGCAGGTGGAGCTGGCGAATCGAAGTGGTGTCGCGCGAACGGTGATTTGTGCTATCGAGCGGGGCCATCGCCAGCCGTCGGTGTCGTTAGTGTCGCAGGTATTGGAAGGGTGTGGAGAGGGCATAGAGTCCAGGCCACCCTCTGCCGCCGAGCTCTTGGAAATAGCCCTAGTGAAATATGGGAGATTGAGCCGGGCGAGCAAGAGCGATCGCCTTAAGTCCCGAAAGATTTACGATGCGCTCACCCTTGCAGAGAGCATCAAGAGGTCCAAGCAGATAGAGGCGACGGTTGGATTTAGTTGACCGGATCGTGGCTTTGCACAATGCGCTTGAGCTTCTGAATATCCGCCATGCCTTCGGCGGCGCCCTCGCTTTGGCGTATTATGCCGAACCGCGGGGCACAACCGAGATAGATCTAAACGTGTTTACCCCTTTGGGCGAAGCCGACTTGACCATAAGCCGCTTGGCATCACTTGGAATAGGCCCGGAGAGCCCGCTGCAAAAGATCGCCTTCCCTATGCATCCGTGCGGGCGCCGTGGGGGGACACTCACGTCGATTTATTCTTCCCATACGACAACGCTTACTTTTTTCAGGTGGAGATTCGTGTTGCCCGCCGCGTTTTCAGGACATGAGAGGAGGTCTGCATAGACTTCCGTTTATCTCGGTTGAGGATCTTTGTGTATTCAAGATCACTTTTGACAGGCCCAAGGATTGGGCTGATCTCCAAGCTATCGCCGATGCCTCCACCTTGGTGGACGTTTCTTACGTGTCTCAGTGGATCCTGTATCTGAGTGGCGAAAGTATCCGGCCTCGGTTGCGCCGGTTCCTTTCCATCTGGGAGGAGCGGGAGAACCGAGCGGGGCAGACAAGTTTCTCTGACCGGATGATTTCGAACAGCGACCTTGGATGGGACGCTCCACGATAAAGAAAGCTGCATCCTCGAATGCCTGCTTTCCGGCTGGCTGAAGCGGTTCTCCTGCTGAGCCTACGTTGCAGTGCGAAAGGCAGCCGCGAGAGGAAAACTAAGGTGCCCGATATTCGGGAAATCCAGAGGGAATGGGAGAACTCATGCCGTATGTAAACGTAACGATCGCTGCCGGCCGAACGGCCGAAGCAAAGAAGAAGCTTCTGGAGTCGGTAAGCCAGGCCGTGCACGAGTCAATCGATGCACCCCTGGAATCAGTTCGCGTCTGGATTACGGAAGTGCCTGCAGAGGATATGTCGATTGGCGGGGTACCAATTTCCGTCTTGCGCACCAAGGCTTCACGATAAGCCGGGCGGCGACGAAACTCGGGGCGACTCAAAGTCGCCGGTTGCCGAAGAGGAAAGGCGTGGATTCTTTGCCCGTCCTCTTCGGCATTCGTGGCCGGCGCCGACCTTATGAGATCAGCACGTTGCTTGGTTTGGTGGCTGCTCAGTAACAACTGCACCTGAGGGCAGCGTGACGGTGACTGGGTTGCCGAAGATATCGTCCGCGGTCACGTTGATCGGTGCAGTCGTCTGAGTTGTGCCCAAATACTCGGGCAGTACCGCACTGACCGACGTGTTCGACTCAGACTGAATTGGGATCGCAGTTCCCCCGACGGTAACTCCGGTGACGTTGGTGAGTCCATTGCCGGCCAATGTGAGGATGTTCTGGCCGTTCGTGCAAGCGGAGCTTGTAGAGTCAATCGAGAGGGTGACGTCCAAGGTATACACGGGAGTCGTGCCCTGAGGATTGCTTGACGTACCGACCTCAGCCTTGAACTCAGCCCCATTGTTTAAGCCCTCAGCGACGACATCGAGCACCGAGGTTTCCAAGCCCGGAGTCGAAGTGTTCGTCTGAGTACTTTGGACGCCATTCCAGGTCTGTCCCTGATTCGTCGATTCGTACCAATTTACCACTGGAGGGTTTGGATAATCGGTAGCAGAAACCGAGTATTCAACCTGCGTACCTGCAGCGACTGGTCCAGAAGACGAAGCGGACGAGCCTAAGTAGACGGAGGTGCCAGCCGACATGGCGGCGAGGTCAGACACCGCAGCACTGTCGGACGAGGAAATGGGCCAGTTGCAATACGGGTCCGTTGGACTTAAGTCATCGAAATAGAGAGCAGCCGCGACGCTGGCGCTGGTCGGACTGCTTCCTTGCAACGCAGCGTTGGTTTCGCTGAGGAACTGGGCCATCTCCTTGACGAAAGGATCGTGGGAATCTGCACTACCGACTTGATAGGGAACTGATCCCCATTCGGCGATCACCAATGGCTTTCCCATGTCGTGTGCTGTCGCATCAGCATTGCCGAAAAGATCCGCCGGGGTGTTGGCTGTATCGCTCACCGTATCGACGGGATCTGATGTTGGTGCGGGAGCCGCGTTCGACCAGCAGGCTTGCATATTGCCGTTCACGTATCCTTGAGACTGGTATCCGTCGACTCCCATGAACGAGACGTTGTTTAGCGAGGGCGTTGTCGAAGTTGATGAGATTCCTGTGAAGTCGGTAAGTGTCGATGAATTGTTGTAGGTGCCCGAGAGCAGGACCGGCCCATAGCCGAATGAGCCTGAATAGCCGACCCAACCGGTGAGCGACGTAATCCTATTCCACGCGCTGATAAACGCGGATCCAGTTGCCTGGTACATTGCCGAGCGGGGGCTTGTTGCGGATATACCGCCGAGACCATAGCCGATATGGCTGGAATTCTCGGGTTCGTGGTCGAATGTGAAATCGACTTTGACGTTCTGGCCTGGTTTTTGATCGGCGTACCAAACGGAGTTCCGCACTTGGCAAATGAAGTCGCTGATTGGAGCGTCGAGGTGATTGTAGTCATTCGTAATAGCAGACAGTAGGTACGGATAATTTGGATCATTAGTGCCCGTGTTCGATGGAGAAAGGCTGACCAGCAGATCTTGGCCGCCAGCGAGGAGGCCGAGGTCTGGAGACGGTAAGTAGTCGTACGCATTTTGATCGGGAGTCGGCATTTTGGCCGTCTGCTTTATCACGTCATTGTAGTAATGGTTACAGGCGGTTTGCGGCGTACCGGTCGTGATGGTTGGGGCCAATCCGACTGGTGCAACTGCCAATGAGGTCACGGAGGTCCCGTTTTGGGTTGAGGGTCCCGTGGTGTATTCGAGCTGGTAGTACCTTCGAACCATTTGCGGCGTGAATCCGGGACTCAGCGAGCTGCTCCCGTTTTCCGTTTGATAGGTTCCGCCTATCTCGGTGGCTCCCGAGACGGAGGAAGCGAGCTTCCCGAGTGTCAAGTTGGTGGGAGAAGCGCCGCTGGCACTAAATGCAACCATTGCAGACGTTGTCGCCGCGACTGCCACGGCAATCTTGATCTTGTCGATGAATTTGCCCGGTAAAGTTTTTTTTGGATGTGACAATTTGGTGGGACCTTTCTGTCGGGATGTGGTAATTGATTCCGCAGGTGGCCGGCGGCAATCTGCGGAACCTCACCTTTGATGCTGAATGATTGACGTTGCGGCGATATTGCATGAACCTTGCAACTAGTTAGCTTGGTTGCGCTAACTTTGAGCTGTGAGGGTCCAGCTTCTGGGCGAGCTCGAGGTGATCAGTGGGGGGAGGGACCTGACCCCAGGCACCCCTAACGAGCGGGCATTGGTTTGCCTGCTTGCGTTGGCCTATCCGTCCGGAGTTTCGCTTGCTCAGATTGCCGACGCCATTTGGGGAGAGACCCCGCCAAAGTCAGCAGTCCCAACCATTCGAAGCTACGTTTCCCGGATTCGGGCTCAGATGGGCAAGGGGTATGTCGAGAGCATCCAGGGTGGATACAAGCTATCGCCCGGTTCCGCATGTCTTGAAGGTTCTGAGCGGGCGTCGATTATCGACGGTATGGAAATCACAATCGACGCCAAGGATTTTGAGATCCTGGTTACCGAGGCGACATCTCAGGCACGGGCTCGTAACTGGGAACGGACCCTTGAATGTTCGACACAGGCATTGTCCCTGTGGCGCGGCGAGCCATTGCGGGGCGCACCGGAAACTGAACGCGTGCGAGCCTTGCGCAGATCCTTTGAAGAGACCTTTGAACTAGCACTGGAATTGCAGGCCGAGGCTCAATTGGAAGCCGGAAACGCAGAGGGCGCAGCGGCAGAGTTGGTGAAACTCGTTGCCGGCCAGCCTTATCGAGAGCGCCGCTGGGAGTTGTTGATGACAGCTCAATATAGAGCTGGTCGACAAGCCGATGCTCTCCGCACATATCAGCGAGCGCGTTCCACTTTTGTAGCTGAGCTCGGTATCGAGCCGGGCGCCTCGATGCGTCAATTGGAGTCCCGGATCGTTTCCCAGGATCCTTCCCTGATGCCCACGCCCAGAATTCAGAGCACTCAGAAGGAAGTTGATCGGACGCGAAGGGTTAAGCGAAACGATTGCTTTGTGGGTCGCAGGGCTGAGCTCGATCGTCTAGCAGAGATATTGGAAATAAGCCGAAGTGGCGGAACGGCAATTGGATTGGTATTCGGAGAGGCCGGAATAGGCAAGACCGCATTAGTCGAGCAGTTCTGCTCCAAATACGTTGACGGAGTACAGCCGGTGCTAAAGGGCTCGTGCAATGAAGGTATCGCGGTCGCTTACGAGCCTTGGAGGCAGGTATTCACCGACCTATTTAATAAGGTATCTGGAGATTGGCTTTCGGCGTTGAGTACGCGCCAACTAACGGCCCTGTCGGTCATCGGAGTGCGAACTCTGGGATTCGAGCATGAGGGAGATCTCTCTACCGTCGAAGATCGGAGCGGGGCAACCAGAGACGAGTTGTTTGATTGGCTTTCATCAGTGCTGGAAACGATTTGTCATGAAGTTTCTGTTGTCGTTTGGCTGGGCGACTTCCAGTGGGCTGACCCAGAAAGCTTCGCTCTACTTGCATTCATGCTAAGTCGCCTCGATACGGCCCAGCTGTTCT
Source organism: Acidimicrobiales bacterium (assembly GCA_027451785.1). Classification (GTDB taxonomy): domain Bacteria; phylum Actinomycetota; class Acidimicrobiia; order Acidimicrobiales; family JAKAVM01; genus DAIDIS01. The sequence continues at coordinate 1,236 of DAIDIS010000154.1, read as the reverse complement.
TAATTGTTGACTACAGAGACACAGTCCCGGGAGTCCATGAGAGGTTGGCTCGCATAGTCACTAGGGTGCTCTCTGCAGGAAGGGGCGACATCCTGCCTCTCCAGCCGTTGACCGAAGCGGATGTGTCTGCATTGTTGAATAAGTATCGAGACGATGAGAATCGACAAGTTCGTGGACGCGAGCAGCTGGCCTGGAAGGTCGAAGATGCCGGAGCTCTACGCGAATATACAGGCGGCAATCCTCTCTATTTGACTCAATTGATTGACGAGAATCCTCATGACGTCACGGGAAGGGCACGTAAGGATTCGGACGATAGGCCAATCCCAGCCAGACTGGCGTTGCTCATCGCTGAGCGCATCGCCCTTCTGAGCGGTCCTGCGCGCAAGTTGATAGGAACCATGGCGGTCATTGGCACGGATTTCCCGCTCTGGCTTGCCTGGGAGGTGGCGGGGGTTGAACCCGAAGACGGTGTGAGATTGTTGAATGAGCTTGTCCAGCAACGCCTGATCACTGACTCAGTGGCGGGGGACTGCTCCTTTGCCCATGATCTAGTTCGCGACGCGGTGTTGGAAGGAATAACATACAAAGAGCGAGGACTCCTTCACTTACTTGCAGCGAAAGCTCTGGAGTCTGCCCGTGGTTCAAACCTTTATGAAATCTCATACCATTACCGCCTGAGTGCGTCAGTTGGCGGAGCGGATCTTGCAATTTCTAAATCCTTGGAAGCGGCAAGGCTGGCTGTTAATCAGTGTGCCGACGAGCTGGCTGCCGCCATTCTCAATGATGCGATCGCCATCGCCGGTGAGTATTGGCACGTTGGCGAAACTGGGATTGTTCCATCAGCGCTCTCCAGCGAAGACCTTGGGACGCTTTGTGATCTCTACACCGGCTTAGGGTACGCTCAACGAAAGCTTTCGCAGCCGGAGTACCTGGATAGCCTCCGCAAGGCGGTCGAGTTTGCCAGGATTCTGAAGGATGGGATCAGGCTGGCCGACATTGTGATTGCTCGTGGAATGCATCCTCACCTTTTCCCTCCGGATTCCCAGATTGAAGGAATTCTCCAGGAAGCCCTGGCTTATCTTCCCTTCGAAGACTCTGTAGTCCGAGCCGGTGTATTGGCGGGCTTGGCTGCCGAGTCCCACAGGGCCGGCGACTTTGACCGGCACGACAAGCTGGCCTCAGAGGCGATTTCCTGTGTTATGGGTGCCGATGCATCCGATGAAGAGATTCTCGGGG
>DAIDIS010000153.1 GCA_027451785.1 Acidimicrobiales bacterium | reverse complement strand
TCTTCGCCGAACTGCCATGGCTCTCGTGCTGCAGTGTCGAATGATGAATGCACCCGCATGAATGGCATGAAGGTTGCGGCTTGCAGCCACCTGACGAACAGCTCACTTGATGGAGAGCCGGAGAATCCTCCGATGTCGCTTCCCGCAAACGGCATCCCGCTCATGCTCAGCCCGAGAATGCTTTGCACCGTCTGGCGGAGTGCAGCCCAAGTGGACTCAATGTCGCCTGTCCACGCATAGGCGTATCGCTGAATTCCCGACCATCCCGAGCGGGACAGCAGAAATGGCCTGGTGGATGGAGATAATTCCCTTAGAGCGTTGTATGCGGTCCGGTTTTCCATGGCCCCATAGAGGTTGTGGGCGACTGCGTGGGGAACTTTCTCGCCGTCTATGTTGTGGACCGATCCGGAAGGAAGCGTCCTGTCTCCCCAGAAGGCCAGTGAGGTCGGCTCGTTCATATCGTGCCAGAAACCGGATATACCTTTGTCGGCAAGAAGTCTGTATTTCGAGCCCCACCACTCGTCTGCTTCGGGATTACCGAAGTCACAGAACGCCGAAGGACCCGGCCAGACTACTCCCGTGGCCGGTGAGCCGTCCTTGTCTCGAACTAGGAACCCGCTGTCACGGGCTTCTGTATAAATGTCGTAGGAGTCCTCAATCTTGATCCCGCAGTCGACTATGCCGACCAGCTTGACTCCCATTTCTCCCAATTCTGCGCTCACCGAGGAGATCTCGGAGAAGCTCTCTGGGTCAACCGTGAAGACACGGTTTCCATCCATGTAATCGAGATCCAGATGGATCGCCGATAACGGGATATCGTGCTCGGCGAACTGTAAGGCAATTGATTTCACCTCATCAGCGGACTTGTAGCCCCATCTTGACTGATGGAAACCCAACGCCCACTTCGGTGGAAGGGGTGGACGCCCGGTTAGCTCCGCGTACCTGCGTAGGAGGTGAGGAGGCGGGCCTACGGCTATATAGGTGACAAGGTTGCCTGAGGCGAACTCCGCCTCGAGGTCATTGCCGATTGCGATTTCACATCGTGACGAGTTTTCATGGAAGACCAGATATGAACCGAACCGGTGAATTCCCATGTAGACGGGCATACTCATGTAAAGCGGTGAGGTGCCCGGCCCGTATGAGCCACCGGGATCACGATTCCAAAGCTGGTATGTGCCACCCGCAAGATTGAACGGAGCAGCTTGTAAGCCGAGTCCGAATATCGACTCGTTGTGATGAAGTCTGGCTCGGTGGACCCAACCACGGTGAATGCCTGAAGTGCTGACCCGCATTTCGGGTGCCGACCCGTACCATACCTGTTGACCTCCGGAGCCGGAAACGTAGATCGAGCCGTCCTGGCCGATATTTACCGCCATCGATGTTGTGGTGAACTCTGTTGCGGAGCGATGAAGCTTTACGGCGACTTCAGGGTGCTCCCAATCCGGTTCAATCGTGGCGAACGCGACGGGAGGGTGCCCCGGTAGCCATTCAATTCTCAGGACGTCATCCGCAAGTATCTCCACATCGAGGCGAGCTCTCCCGAACTCAAGGGACGCGCCTCGCTCCCTTAGCTGTGTTTCTTCAGCCCGTCCGATTCGCTCCGTCAGCCTTTTATGGAGGCGCTCCTGCCCTCCGTTGGCCAGCTCTCCGTCGAACAATGAACGCAGGCTTTGCTTAGCGATCTCTGACGTTATTGAAGCCCCGAGCTTCTTCAGGTCACGGGCCATCTGGGTCGCTTTGTCCAGAATCGGTCTACTCACTCTCGTAGCGGGATTCGTCGATAACCATAACGGCCACAGCTAACCTTTGCTTTAGTGGCCTTTCCAACCAAGCTTTTGAACCCCGACGAGGATCTGGTGGTGCAGATGAATCCTCATTGGTCCGTGCTCGCCGTTCCGGCTTTGACGACTGTGGTGATCCTGGGGGGCGTAATTGCAATAGTTGTCGCCTTTCCTAAAGCTCCCGCCTGGGTTGGCTGGTTGCTGGCCGCAGCTGTTGTGGTACCTGTGCTCAGGCTTCTGGTTTCCTACCTCAAGTACAGGACAACCAGCTTCGTGGTTACCAACCAGCGAATTGTCCTCCGCTCGGGCATTCTGGCCAGGCATGGCTCGGAGATGTCTCTGGTAAGGGTGAACGACGTTCAATTTGACCAGTCTATTTGGATGAGGTTGCTGAGTAAGGGAACTTTGCACATCGACAGCGGTGGGGAAGGCGGCGAGGCTGTGGTTCCTGAGATGGCTCATCCGGCCGCCATCCAGAGCCTCATCCTTAGGCTGGCGGAAGAGCGAAGGTCTGCTGTTTCCTTGCAGGCAAACTCGCCTCATTGGGGCGAAAGCGAGCATCCGGATCCACAAGGGGGGACGGCCGAGGGCGGAATCGGTTTCAACGATGGGCTCGAACGTGGTTGGGACATGGACCGTACCCCGGCCGGCGGATCGCCTCCGGTCGGCAAAAGCCCTTGGAGGCGCGGCCTTGGTGGTCAAGGCTCTTCGGCGGCTAGGGAGCCCGGTGAGCGCATCTCTGTTGCCGAGCAATTGGAGAAACTGGACGCGCTTTGGCGGAATGGGTCGCTGACCAGGGATGAGTTCGAATCGGAGAAGGCTAAACTTCTGGGGAGGCGTTAGTGGTTAATCTCCTCCATCTTTAGGTCAAGACCCTTGCTCCGTCCGAAGTTTCGACCTGCCACCATTCGAGGGATCCGATCCTTCCAAAGTCTGGGACTCTGTGCTTGTCGTGAGCCACGATGAGACATCCGCCGAACCCCGCACCGGTCATTCGACATCCTGCCACGCCGTCGAGGCTCTCGATGGCCACTACCAGATCGTCTATTACCTTTAGGGAAACTTCGTAGTCTCCCGACAAGCTCCGGTGACTCAAAGCGAAGGTCTCGGATATGACCTTGGTGTCGAATCTTCCGGTGGAGAAGGATTCGCAAAGCTGCCGAACTCGGTGGTTCTCAGTGATCACATGGCGGACTCGCTTGAAAAGTTGAGGGTGATCCAACAGGGCATTTTTGACAGCGCCAAGGTCGCCGGGAACAAGGTTTCCAAGCGGTCCCACCAATTCAGATGCTTTCCGGCATTCGCTCTGTCGATCGTTGTAGGCAACGTTCTGCAAGGAACGGGAGGTGCCTGTGTCTACTATCGAGAGCCCGATGCCCTCCGGAAGGCTGACATATTGAACGTCGGGGAACTTGCCGGAGAAGTCGACAAACATGCAATGCCCCTGTTTGCCGAACACCACCGCAATTTGGTCCAGGAGCCCACACTCCACTCCTGTGGCCATCCATTCAGTCTTTTGGCACACGGTCGCAAGTGACCGCTTGTTTCCACGCAACCCCATTGCCAGAGCCAGAGATGCTTCCAGCGAAGCGCTTGATGAGAGTCCCTTGCCTATCGGCAGGGTGGTTGAGACAGTTCCACACGTACGTATATGAGTGTCGGGCAGTCGCCTCAGGATCGTTGCGAGGGCCTCGACAAACCCCGTCCATGAAGGATCCACCTGAGCATCTGACGTCACCTGGAGGGGAGACATATCGGAGTTTTCGGAGACGCCGGTGGTTTTTCCGTACGACATGCACGCCCTCGTGCCCATACCTATCGCCACAGGAAGGGCGAGTCCCTGGTTGTAGTCGGTGTGGTCTCCCATCAGGTTCACTCGTCCCGGAGCCCAAGCGCACAAGGATTGCTCATGGGGATCACCGCCCACCGTCTCCATGCCCGGGTCACCTCCCACCATCTCCATGCCCGGGTCACCGCCCACCATTACGGGAGCTTTACCTGCCTAGATTCGGCGCAGGTCGTTGGCGGCAACTTCGGGGGGCAGGGGATTGAACATGGTGCCGCTCCCAAGCTCGCCGGCGGCGATGAAGCGCTGATTGCCCCTAGAGCGCATTAGGGGAGCTATGTGGATATGCAGGTGGCCGGCAGGCCAGTTGCCGCCATCCATTGGCTTTTGGTGGATCCACATCATGTAGGGCATCGGCTGGTCGGTCACTCGTTCCAGGCGGCTGAATACGCCGAGCATAAGCCTTGCCAACTCCCGATGGCGTTTTGCCATTTCCGGGAGGGCGCCAACATGCTCCCTGGGTGCAATGCGGACCTCGTAGGGCCATTGTGAGGCGAAGGGAACCCAAGCCCTGAAGTCCCCCTCTTCTGCGATCAACAGAGCTTCGGGCACCTCTTCAGCACAAAGTACGCAGATCTCGCTGGACAGCTCTGCCTGAGCCTCAGGGGGAATATGGCCGAATGCGTAGATCTGGCCGTGAGGGTGAGAGATCGTTGCACCCGATTCGGCACCCCTGTTCTCGAAGATCAAGACGTACTGAACGTCCTGTCTACTACCCAGCTCCACTGTTCGCTCCGACCAGGTGCGGATCAACAGCTCCATCTGGTCAAGCTCCAAAGTGCAAAGAGCCGCCTCGTGGTCCGGCGTGTACAGAATGACTTCGGAGCGACCATTGGGGAATGGCGGCCAGCGGTTCTCGAACGCTCTTATCTGGTAAGGCTCAGGTGCCTCCAAACCCCCCGGGCAAAAAGGACAGCCATCCCTGTTCCCGTACCCGACGTTCGGCCGGTTGGCTCTGTCTTTGACGATGACGACCTGTGCCCCGGTAAGGCGGTCTACGCGGTACTGGTTTGAAGCTGAATCACTCAAGAGAGGACCGACCTGTCTCCCATTCTTAGGCCTTCAACGATTCTCCTGAGCGTACCCGCCGAGTCATGTCCCATGGCATCGGTTTTCATCCAGGAGAATTCACCTTCGCGCTCTGTGCCGAAAATTCCGTATCGGCCTTCGTAGCCGCCCCACTGGTAGTTATCTCCCAAAGTCCACGCAAAGTATGCGGTCAGCTCCACGCCGGCCTCGATCGCTTCGATGCAGGCGGCGAATATCCCTTTCATGTAAGCCGGGCGATCAAACCCATCCGGCCTTGGGTACGAGACTCCATCGGATACTCGGTTGCAGATTCCGTTCTCCAGAATCCAAAGCTCCATCCCGGGCTCCTCATTGGCTCGCAAGTAGGCCGCAAGCCGATCGAAGCTTATGCGCTGCTCCCAATGCTTGGGGTCCGGTTTCCACACGCGTTCGCCTGAAACCATGCGGCCCGGGAGGCGAGGGTAGAGGGAAAGCTGAGGGTCGTAGAAGTTCATCTGGATGACGTCGACGGTCTTATCGTAGGGAGAGGAGTAGACCGCCTCTATGGCACTATCGAAGCGCTTGTCGATCCTGAGGACCCGCTTTAGCGATTGCTGAATGAGGGACTCCTTGAAAACATCAAGGCGCGACAGCCCCTCGGCTACTTGGATGTGAAACTCCTCACGCCTGTGAGCGAGCCAATCCTGAAGGTCATTGCGACCGACGCCATAATGCCTGGCGAGCAACACATCTATGAAGATTCGATCGGAGTCGTAAGCGGAAAAGGTGTAGGAGGGAGTCCCCACCTTGGCATCTGGTTGCTCGTCGTGTATGACTTCGTAGGCTGCCACGTGGGCGGCCAACATGTTGTCGGTGGTCATGGCGAAGGACTTGGTTCTTGCGTACTTTCCGGGCGGGAAGTAACCGACCAGGTAACTGCCTATTCCGTAAACGTTTATTTCGTTCACGGTGACCCACTTCGTACAATAAGGCGCGATCTCCGGCACGATCCGCTTCGCCCAGCGCCGGAATCGATCTGCGCTGGTTGACTCCAACCAAAACTCCTCGCCCAGCCACCCTGGGTGAGTGAAATGGCTGAGGGTCACAACCGGTTCAATGCCCCTCTCCCTTGCTGCTCTCAGGATCCTTACGTAGTGATCGATTGCATCTTGGTCGAAGGTGCCATCGCTGGTTTCGCACCTTGCCCACTCGATGCTCATTCGGTATCCGTTGCAGCCGGCCTTTACGACGTGATCGAAGTGAAACTGGTAATCGTTCCAGAAGTTATTGGCCAACCCGGATACCGGGGCACGCCCTTCCAGCTCCCAATTCGCCCAATTATTGCGGGGTTGTCCTGGTCCGTTGAATCCTCCCTCGGTCTGATACCCCGAGTCCGAGACTCCGAGGAGGAATGATGGCGGAAGAAGGCTTGGGGCCTTCGGGTTCTCGGTTATGCCGACAGGTGCCGCATCGGGAACGGAATAGGTGCCTATGGGCATCGATCCCTCGCCCCCATTGCTTGACGACTCCAATGCGCGTCCCTTCCGACTCAGCCCTTGAGAGAAACTGGTTACTTTGACAGCGTAGGGCATAGGTAAGTGCAAATGGAGTCTTGACCGCGATTGAAATTCCGACAAACATCTGGTTTCGATGCCAATCGCGAAAACCAATGGAATTGAGATCTACTACGAAGTATCAGGGAACCCGGAGGGGCCTCCCTTGGTTCTTGTTATGGGGCTGTCGTATCAGCTGACTTCCTGGGACCAGGGCCTCTTGACGCTTTTGGAAGGAGCCGGGTTCAGGGTCGTTCGCTTCGACAACCGCGATTGCGGGCTGTCGTCGTCAATGGACGAACTTGGGATGCCGGACCTTGGGGGCGCAATGGCCGGCCTTCCTGGGGCTTCGCCATACAAGCTGGAGGATATGGCCGCTGACGTTGTGGGTCTTATGGATGCCCTCGGGATCGAGTCCACGCATCTCATGGGGATGTCCATGGGCGGAATGATTTCACAGTCACTTTCGATCAATTACCCCGGTAGGGTCAGGTCCCTTTGTTCGTGCCTTTCAACCACCGGAAACCGTGAGGTGGGGCAACCTTCGCCTGAGGCGGTGCAGGCGATGTTCACTCCACCTCCGGGCGATCGCGAGGGCAACATCGATTGGATGCTGAATACCCGAAGGGTGATCTCCTCACCGGGTTTTCCGTTTGACGAAGAATCGGCACGCAAAACCTGTGAAGTCGAGTACGACAGAAATTTCAACCCGATTGGTACTGTTCGTCAGCTTGCAGCGATCATGTGCTCTCCTGACCGGACTGAAGGTCTTCGCGGACTTACGATTCCTGCGCTCGTAATCCACGGAACCGATGATCCGTTGGTCGGCCGGTCAGGTGGTGAGGCCACTGCCGCTGCGATTCCCGGCGCCGATCTCATGATGGTTGAGGGCATGGGCCACGATTTCCCGGAGCCACTCTGGCCGAAGTTTGTCGAAGCGATCGTCGCAAATACCGAGAAGGCTTAGTATCTTCCGACTCGTTGGTTCCGGCGACCCACAATTGTGGGTCGGGACCGAAACGCTCCTGATCAATATGCGCAAGTACCAAAGCCCAATCGACACCGGGGGATTCAATGCCCGGTCCACTTGAATCCCTGAGGGTCGTAGAGATTGCCGGTATCGGCCCATGTCCCTTTGCGGCCA
>DAIDIS010000152.1 GCA_027451785.1 Acidimicrobiales bacterium | reverse complement strand
AGCCTCGGCCCGCTCGACCAGACCGGCGCGGCGCGGGTTGCGCTCGATGTACCGCGGGACCGTCAGCAGATGCTCATCCTCCTGGGTTGGAGACGCCTTGAAGCGTCCTTGCCACTCATGGCCGCTGGAGTGATAATGGCGCGAGGAGCGCCGGACATGGGCCGTCATTAGCCAATGCATCCAGCGGCTGAAGTCGCCGTCCTCGCGAGGCCAAAGCGCGAGGTGGAAATGATTGGGCATCAGGCCAGTCGGCCAGGATTCGCATCGGCTTGCACAGGTAGGCTTCGGCCATCAGCTTGTTGAAAGCGTCGTGGTCGTCGGGTTTATGAAACACCTCGGCGCGAGCGTTGCGAGGCAGGAAGTCACCGTGATCGAGAGGGGAAAAGATCCGAGTAGCGAGTTTCCCAGATTACCCACTCTACCGGTGAGATTAGCAATGTCCCCGTTTCGCCTTCTGTTTCGCCTTCCTTCTTGGTTGCGGCTCCGCCACGTTAGGGCACTCAACAAGACGAACGGAGGTGATGTGAAGAGCCTCTATTTTAGAGACTTCTCCAACGAACTGACGTACCTCTTCAACCGATCATCGTTCAGCGGCGTCTGGAGCAAGAGATATTGGCTCAACGTACCGGGGCCTTTCTATGGCGCTGAGACCGATACCTGCCTTGGCGGCCCGGATACCGCGCCGGCAAACATTCTCCTGACGGAATCGGGACAAGAGTTCGTCTACCGGCAGCCACGTGACGCCGAGGAGTTTTTGAAAGTTTTGTGGGCGGCATACGATGATCCCTGTACCGGATACGGGGCTGACGGCAATATGCGGTGGAGCGTGAGGCTTATCCGAGACTGGTGGAAGGAGAGGCCCGCGGCACATTCGTGGATCGCTCGTGCAAGGAACGATTATGCCAGGGAGTACGGGGACCATGTGTTTCCAGGGCTGGAGACCTTGCTGAAATCTCTCGCCGAATTTGAGATCTTCATGTCGGATCCTTATGGAGCCCGAGCGTATCTGCGGAGCTACGGGTACTTTCTGGAACACCACAAGGCCCCCCCCGAGGGTGCGAAGCTTCCGGATATTGACCGTTGACCCGCATAGCAAGATCCCGAAGGGTCGAGGAGTGGTGCGGTGGTTTAGGTCGAAGCTTGGGCTCTCCCGCGGAATCTCAAGAAGCCACAAGAAGCCAAGGTATGAAGCCAAGGAAGCCAAGGTAGAACAGGCACCTACGCCTTGGCTCCTCGGCGGGTCACGGACTTAACCGTTGTACGGAATACAGTTAGAATAGGACTAGTGCGGCGTCCACACTAAATCTTGGAGTTGGCAGCCCCCGCGTGTCCAGGGAAACTCCGAGAAACTGAAGAGGCTGCACCCGAAGATTTAGTGTGGACTCCGCACTATCAGGGCCAGGGCAAGACAGGCACCTACTGAGTGTTGAGTTGAAAAAGGCGGAGATTCGCTGGGATGTCTTACGGGCCGGACAGAGCGCAGTCGGGCTCTCGACGGGAACACTGAGGCGTCCTCAACCTGCAACGGAGCGCTGATCAGCCGAATCGGCGAACTGGCATGACCGAGACGGGGGAACTGCTTCAAATCTTTTCCAGCAACGACACCGATCAAGGGAAGTACTTTCCTCTGCTATCGGAACCCGTGAATCTGCGCACTGGCAACTATGACCTGAGTACCTATTCAGCTCGGTTCGTTGCCCTTTGCCTCCTCTCGGAGGCGTCGCGGGAGGGTTCGGCCCAGGATGATCCTGCTGGCGAAGTCTTCGCGGAGATCTGGTCCCTCAGTGTGCTCATGATCCAGGACACGGCGGTCTATCCCTGGCTGGTTTGCCATCCTTACGAACTCGAGAGCCTGGGAAGCGCAGTAGATCCAGTCATTTATGGCGTGTGGCAGGTCTTGCGTCGGCTGTGCGGTGTTGCTTTGGAATACTTTGACCGCGAGACTCAGCCGCGCCCCTTCATGGAACTCGCTCGGCCCCATCTTGACGAAAACGAGCGCCGCTAGTGTCCCCGGACAGAAAAACCGACATCGGGCCGATCTCGACGCACGCATTCGCGAACCCGCTCGACCTCGGCCTCGGTGATCGCCGCGTTCACGCCCTCGACCCACTCCCCACCTCTTGGAACCGTTCCCTGATCCAGCCGGATCGGACCTTCGTCCGGGAGCGCCAGCCATCGCAAGCTCGACCATCTCCACGCCTCGGCCCTCTCGACCAGACCGGCGTGGCGCGGGT
>DAIDIS010000151.1 GCA_027451785.1 Acidimicrobiales bacterium | reverse complement strand
AAGCAGGTTCTATTTTTAAATTCGCTGGAGATAACCCCGGCGTTACGGTCGCTTTACCCTGGTGCCATTCGGCGTATCTTCAACTAGCCATCCCATTTCGGAAAGCCTGTCTCTGGCGGAGTCCGCACTTGCCCAGTCTTTATCTGCACGAGCTTGATCGCGAGCTGCAACAAGCGCCGCCACTTCGGCATCTACAACCTCTTCCTGGATTTTCGGGAATAGCCCGAGCACTCCGAAAAGGTCAACCGCAATCCGTCCAAATCGAGACGCGCGCTCTAGGTCTTTGGAGTCAAAAAGGGAATTGGCAGCCCGAATTAACTCAAATAACCTCGCAAGCGCCCGTGGGGTGTCGAAATCGTCATCTAGCCGATCTTTGAACTGGGAGATTGCGTCGGATGCGCCGTCATTTAATATCGACTCCTCGCCGACATTGTGAGGTTTGGACTCTCTTTTATCGTTACTTTGGGTAACGAATCCCTCCATGGAGGGGTCGGAACCGGACAACCTTCCAGCGAGCTGATCCAATCGTTTGAGTGCCTCGGTGCAGTCCTGTATTGCGACTTCGGTCACCCCCATCGGGGCCCGGTAATGCGATCGCAGTACTAGGAGCCTGAAGGCCCTGGGATCAGAACGATTCAGGAGATCCTCAAGGGATTGATAGTTCTCCAGTGACTTGGACATCTTCTCCCCGCCTATCTCTACGAAGGCGTGGTGCATCCAGTGCTTAGCGAACTCCTTGTTCAGAGCAACGGCCTGAGCGCGCTCGTTCTCATGATGGGGGAACCTGAGGTCCGCTCCGCCGGCGTGTAAGTCGAAGCCCTCCCCGAGTATCCCCAGGGACATGGCAACGCACTCCGTGTGCCACCCGGGCCTTCCAGGGCCCCAGGGTGAGTCCCAAACTGGGTCATTTTCGACGCCCAACTTCCAAAGCGCGAAGTCTGCGCTCGACCGCTTCTCCGACTCCGCCTTAATTCGTTCCACCGAAACCGTTTTTGAAAGATCCTGTTGAGCGAGCAACCCGTAGCGAGAGCCAAGCTTTCCGGTGTCGAAATATGCTCCGGATGGTGTCACGTATACGTAACCGAGCCTTTCCAGCTCGGCGATTACTGAGATCATCCTCTCGATGAACTCGGTCGCGTGGGGGGCGAACGTAGGTTTGGTAACTCCTAGCTTCTCGTTGGCGTCCCACCAAGCCAATTCGTACTTGCTGGCAATCTCCGAAGGCTTGCAGCCCTCCTTGTCCGCCCGATTCGCGATCTTGTCGTCGACGTCGGTCACGTTCGAGACATATACGACCTCCAGCCCAGACCATTCAAGGTATCTGCGGAAGGAGTCGTAGAGGACGATCTGCCTGCCGTGACCCAGGTGGGGAACGTCGTAGACGGTAGGCCCGCATGTGTAGATCGATATCTCCCCAGGTCGCCTCAGCTGGATCTCTTCGGTTTTCCCGGTGGCTGTGTCGTGGAGTCTAAGCATCTTTGGCTACGGTATTTCGATCATGTCTGCACGAGTACCCGAGAAACCATCACTTGACGGAATCGAGCCCCGCTGGTCTGAACAATGGGAAAGCTCCGGCATATACCGCTTTGACCGGAACATCCCTAAGAGCAGAGATGAAGTCTATTCCATCGACACCCCTCCGCCGACTGTCTCGGGCTCATTGCACATCGGTCATGTCTTTTCGTACACGCACACGGACGCGATTGCGCGATACAAACGCATGCGCGGATACGAGGTCTTTTACCCGATGGGCTGGGATGACAATGGCGTTCCGACGGAGCGCCGAGTGCAGAACTACTTTGGCGTCGCTTGCGACCCCTCCCTTCACTATGACGAGAGCTTCCAAGCTCCCGCTAAGCCGGGCGATTCCTACGTGCACACCTCCAGGCGGAACTTCGTGGAGCTATGCGAGCGTCTAACCGAAGAGGACGAGAAGATCTTCGAGAATCTTTGGAGATTCCTGGGTCTGTCGGTGGACTGGTCGACGACCTATGCGACCATTGATGATCGCGCTCAGAAGGCTTCGCAGCGCTCCTTCCTTCGCCTGCTCTCCAATGGGCGGGCGTACCAGTCGGAGGCCCCCACCCTGTGGGACGTGGACTTCAAGACAGCAGTATCGCAGGCGGAGCTTGAGGATCGAGAGCGGCCGGGTGCCTACCACAGGATCAGGTTTGAGCTTGACGAGGGAACTGACTGGATAGGTGCCGAAGGCCACGAGCCCGGCGGAGTCGAGATAGAAACCACTCGTCCCGAGCTTCTGGCGGCATGCGTAGCCTTGGTAGCCCATCCCGACGATTCAAGGTACCAGCCTCTATTCGGCAAAACGGTTGTCACGCCTTTGTTCAAGGCTCAAGTGTCGGTGCTTGCTCATCCGCTTGCGGATCCCGAGAAGGGATCGGGCATAGCGATGATCTGTACTTTTGGAGATGTTACCGATGTTTTGTGGTGGCGGGAGCTTGGGCTGCCGACTCGGACCATCATCTCCAGAGACGGAAGGCTATTGCCCATCGAATGGGGCACGGATGGATGGGAGAGCTTGGAGCCGGAGGCGGCATCAGAAAGCTATTCAAAGGTGGCGGGCAGGAATGTAAAGCAGGCCCAGCAGGCCATCGTCGAGATGTTGAAGAGCACGGGTGACCTGAAAGGCGAGCCCAAACCGATTACCCACCCGGTGAAGTTCTACGAGAAGGGCGAGAGGCCCTTGGAGATTGTCTCGTCCAGACAGTGGTTCATAAGAACGATGGACTTAGTTGGTGACTTGAAAAAGCGGGGCGAGGAACTCAAGTGGTTTCCCGGGTACATGAAGGTCAGGTTCCAGACTTGGGTGGAGGGCTTGAACACCGACTGGAATGTCTCTCGACAAAGGTATTTCGGCGTCCCGATCCCTGTCTGGTACCGATTGGACCAGAACGGTGAGGTCGACTTTTCGGTTCCGCTCGTGCCGGGGGAGGACCGATTGCCGGTCGACCCGACTACCGATGTCCCGGAAGGGTATTCGGAGGCGGATAGGGGCAAACCCGGCGGCTTCGTAGGTGACCCCGACGTATTGGACACATGGGCGACCTCTTCGTTGACGCCTCAGATTGCCGGTGGCTGGGAGGAGGACCCCGAACTCTTTTCGCTGGTTTTCCCGATGGACTTGCGACCTCAGGCTCACGACATAATCAGGACCTGGCTGTTCACCACCGTGGTTCGTTCTCACCTTGAGCACGATTGCCTGCCTTTCTATAACGCGGCCATTTCCGGCTTTGTCCTGGACCCGGACCGCAAAAAGATGTCTAAGTCGAAGGGCAACGTCGTCACCCCGATGCCTCTTTTGGAGTCACATGGCGCCGATGCCGTCCGTTATTGGGCGGCTTCAGCTCACCTAGGGGTCGATACGTCCGTCGACGAAGGCCAGATGAAAGTCGGTAGGAGGCTCGCCACCAAGATTCTGAACGCCTCTCGCTTCACCCTGTCCAACCTGGACTCCGAATTGATCGGAATGGTATCGGCTGACTGGGAGTCTCTAGCCAAGTTGGTCACCGAACCGATCGACAAGGCGATGCTCACGCAGCTTGCCAAGCTGGTCGACTCGGTCACCGCGGCATTCGAGGATTTGGATACTGGTCGCGTAATCGAAAGGTCCGAGAGCTTCTTTTGGCATTTTTGTGATGACTATCTTGAGTTGGTGAAGAACCGTTCCTACGGAGCCGCAGGAGAAGCGGGACAAAGGAGCGCCCAAGCGGCGCTAGCAATGGCGATCTCGACATTGACCCGAATATTTGCACCCGTGCTCCCGTTTGTAACCGAAGAGGTTTGGTCCTGGTTCAACGAAGGTTCGGTACATCGCTCGCCTTGGCCCAACGCTGGACAGCTCACCGCGGCGGCTGGGACCGGCCCGCAGGGTGCCGAGGTGTCCGAGGGCGACGTCGACGTCTTCGAGGCTTGTTCGGAAGCGTTGGCCTTCGTTCGTCGCTCCAAGACTCAGGCAAAGCGCTCGATGAGAACCCCAGTTGCGACTATGAGGGTCGAAGGACCTCGAGCGGTTCTTGAGGCATTGAAGGCCGGCTCTACGGATCTCGTACATGCAGGAGTCCTCAGTTCACCGCCTGAACTGGTGGAGACGGAGACGATAGCGGCCGGTTCCTCCAGCTTTGGGATTTCCGTCGAGGTCGAGCTGGAAGCTGCCGACTGAGCCGGGCCGGAGTTCTACCACCGTGGCGAATCGGCGCTACAGATTTGCAGATCTAGGACAGTGAGAGCCCTAGGTGTTTGATAAGGCCGGCGAGCTTGCCCGGAAGGTCATTTAGGTTGAACTCCCTGGCGGCAATTGCGTGGTTCCCCCTTGTGATCTCGGCAAGGTCTTGTTCCCCGGACAACACAAGCTCAACCAGGTCCTTAGCTTGGTCGAGGCCGAACCACCTGAAGCCGAATCTCTTCAGTTCGCTAGCCACGGGATAGTCACCGATAACCAGAGGCTTTAGGTTGCACGCCGATTCGATTGCCGGGTTCCCGAAGCCTTCCCATGTAGATGGAAGAAGTACCAGGTCACTAGCGGCATAGGCGTGTTCAATACCCATTCCCAAGGTGCCCCTGAGGACTGGGAAGTCAGCAGAGGCAAGTACTTGTTCGAGCTCTGATTCGTACCCGTCCTCGGCGGGGCCGGCAAGCCAGTAAAGGATTTCTCCTCTCCCATTGACTTGCGAGGCCATTTCTGAGCAGAACTTCACCGCGCCAGGCACGTTCTTTCGTGGAATTGCCCTGGTTGGCTGTAGCGCGACGATCCCGATCCGAGAACTACTCCCTGGTTCAAAATAATCACCGAAGCCGACGCCCAAGGTTTCGCGTGCCAGCCTTCGCATCCCCGAACGGTTCTTATGGTGATCGTTGGCATAGTCTCGTCCAGCGATCTCGCTCTCGGGGATAGCAAAATGGTTGTACACAACTTTCGCGTCGATTCCGAACCGGCAAAGCTGTTGTTGGCTGAATCGATTTATCGTCACGTGTAGCCAGGAAGGATCGTCAGGTGGCGGGCCGAAGTGAGTTAGGTGGGGTCTTTGAATTGCCAGGTCGTGATGGCGGATGATGGCCGGTCGACCCGCAAGGCAGGTTGCAACTGCTTCATATGCACCCTGGTTTATGGGGAGCGAGCAGATGTTTTCGGCGATCGTGAAATCACAGGAGTCGAGCACCTGCTCAAGCTGGCCTTTAACGTCTCGGGGGGAGGCACCGTTGAATTGGCGATAGGGAGCGTCATGGTCATGCCTGGATCCTGCCGAGGCACGAATCGGGATTACCGCCGACGATCCATTACCGTCGTGGTCTGCTCTGAGCCCGGGAATGGTCACGTCGCACTTGCCTGTCCCGGCAACGGTGACAACCTCGACTCCAAGGGATTCCAGCGCCCAAATCCACTTGGCAGCCTCAATCGAGACTCCGTCTGTCGATCCGAGGCGGTATGAGACGATTGCGGCTTTCATTCGGGATCTCCAAAAGCTTATGCATCATTCCCCGACACGAAAAAGCGGCTAGCGTTCCTCCCGTGACCTCAGGTGTGAACTTGTCGGTTTCCGACGGTGTCGCAATGGTGACGCTGAACCGCCCGCAAAAGCTCAATAGCTTTACCCCCGCAATGCTTCGGGACCTTTCCGGGCACCTGGGGGATATTGCAGAGGACGAATTCGTTAGAGTCCTTGTGCTGAAAGGGGAAGGCGACCGGGCCTTCAGCACCGGAGCCGACCTCAGCTCCTTCCTCGGAGAGGGAAGAGACGGTTTGAAGATGCTTGCACCTGTCCTGGCAAAGTTGATGGAGTTTCCAATGCCCACGATCGCGGCAGTTAGGGGGTTTGCCCTGGCGGGAGGGTTCGGCCTAGCTCTTTCCTGCGACATGATTGTGGCCTCGGAGGATGCCCAATTCGGGCTTCCCGAGATTGACCGAGGTATATGGCCTTTCATGGTGACGGTTCCCTTGCTGCGAGCGCTGCCGAGGAAGGTAGCTCTTGAGCTCATGATGACCGGAAGACGAATCGGGGGCGGTGAAGCATATTCAATGGGTTTGGTTTCCCAGCTGTACGCTGTGGACGACTGGGAGGCCGGGCTGCAGCGACTCACCGGAATATTGAAAGTAAAATCTCCGGAAGCGCTAAGAGCTGGAAAAGAGGCATTTGCAGCCGTCGAGGGTATGGGGGCGGAGGATGCGCTTGACGAGATGGCAGAGCGTCTCGCAGAGTTCACTGTGACAGATTCGGCCAGGCAAGGCATCATTGCATTTACCGAAAGAAAAGATAAGGCGTAGTCCCGGGAATGGGTCACGCCAACCGGAAGGATTCATGACCACTAAGAAGAAGGCACTAATCACGGGGATAACCGGCCAAGATGGTTCGTACCTAGCCGAGTTCCTTCTCGACCAGGGTTACCAGGTCGTGGGCATGATAAGGCGGTCTTCGACGGTAAATTTCGAGCGCATTGCCCATTTCCAGGACAAGATAACCCTGGTTGCCGGCGACCTGCTTGACGAAGTCTCGATGATTGCGGCACTCCGTGAGCACATGCCCTCGGAGGTATACAACCTAGCTGCACAATCATTCGTCCAGACTTCGTGGAGTCAGCCCGTTTTCACAGGTGAGACAACCGCTCTGGGGGTCACCCGGATGCTTGACGCTATCCGCATTGTGAACCCTGAGATTCGTTTCTATCAGGCATCCTCCAGCGAGATGTTCGGAAAGGTAGTCGAGACACCGCAGAGGGAAGAGACGCCGTTCTATCCTAGAAGCCCCTACGGAGTTGCAAAGGTTTACGGCCATTGGATTACCGTGAATTACCGAGAAAGTTACGGTATGCACGCATCGTCCGGGATCCTGTTCAATCATGAGAGCCCACGCAGAGGGATGGAGTTCGTCACCCGGAAGATAAGCCATAGCGTTGCAAGGATTGCGGCAGGGCTCGACGAGAAGCTCCCGCTCGGCAACCTGGATGCCCGGAGGGACTGGGGTTATGCACCGGATTACGTGAAGGCCATGTGGCTCATGGTCCAACAGGACCAACCAGACGATTACGTGGTTGCCACCGGGGAGACACACACAGTTCGCGAGTTCTGCGAGCTGGCATTTGAGTGTGCGAGCCTGGATTTTGAAAAGCACGTAGTCATAGACCCAAAGTTTCTCCGGCCGGCCGAGGTCGA
>DAIDIS010000150.1 GCA_027451785.1 Acidimicrobiales bacterium | reverse complement strand
AGCTAACTGCCATCTCGCTGGCCGGACCTTTGGCGCTCGTTGCTCCGGCTGCTGCGAGGCGCCTGAGGGAGTCGATCAACGTCAATGCATCGTAAAGATCAGTCTCGGGGAGAATGATGCAGAACTCCTCTCCTCCGAACCGAGCCATAACGTCATGAGCTCTAAGCCTTTGTGAGAGAGTGTCGGCCATCTCTCGGAGAAGGTCGTCTCCTGCTACATGGCCGAAGCGGTCGTTGTACTCCTTGAAATGGTCCAGATCCAGCATTGCCACGGAGAAGGTTTTATGTCCTCTCTTCGAGCGCTCGATTTCGATTTCGAGCTGCTCGGCCAGGACTCTCCTGTTGACAAGGCCTGTCAGGGGGTCGGTATTGGACTGAGTCTGGAGGTCTGAGATGTGGTTCAGCCTGTTTACAACTCTTAGCAATGCCATGGAGAGGGCTTCGGCCATCTTGGGGGCGAAAGCGGAGCTGCCCAGGGCTGAGTCGTCCCTCTCGACGGCAACGACTATCTCGTACTCGTTGCTGAATCCAACGGGAATGAAAACATGGGTTTTCGCCAGGCGTTCCTCATTGGTGGATACAGCCTCCAAGAATGCCTCAGAGGAACTAAGTCCCAGATCGTCGACGGACCTTGCGGGCCAAGCGTCGAGGACCCGGAATTCGGTGGATCCGAGGGATCGGGTGAATGCAATTACCCTTTTTGACGGGAAGGCCTCGTGCACCCGCTCTAGGATGCTTCGTACGATCTCTTCCGGGGTACCTGAGAGTTTGGCATCGTCGACTAGCGAGCTTAGCGACCTCCGGGTTCTAATGATCGAGGCGTATCCCGTCACGGGTTGTCTCAACATGGCCTGGCCGATTGCACTTCCGGATACAACCAGGAGGACTGTCCCGGCGAGCTGCCAAGTTCTAAGGCCGCTGGAGTAGTCGGTCCATGCGGTGAAGATTGCGGTAGCCACCAAGGACGTGTTCTGCATTGTCAAGTCGCCCATGATCCCGACCTGCAGCGGGGGGACGAGCATGGCGATATTGGCGATGACAACTCCACCGCGGATCGCGTTGTTGCCAAGAGCGATGGCGAGAGTCATCGCTACGTTGACGATGATGGCGACGTAAGGGCTGATTCTGGTCGAGTGGACTCGCAGGGTGCTGCGTACGCGAAATGCGACGAACACAGTGACCGCGGCGACCAGGGCGAGAGCGGGTGTGCGAACGACCCAAGATCCCTTCCAGGGAAGAATGATAAACGCGATGACAACGGGAACGGCGGTGAAGAGGGCTATGGCCGCATCCATCAGCCCACCTCGGAACTCCTCGTCGGAGATGTCCTCCCGGAAATATTTCACACGACTGCCTCAGTAGGTTTCAACGAGACCACCTTGTCGCGCCCGGATTCCTTTGCTTCATAAAGTGCCCTGTCGGCTCGCTCGATCAGCGACTCAGCGCTTTCCGTCCCGTTCCCTTGGGTGACCCCGACGGATACGGAGATCACCGCCTCTGCTGTAGCCTCATGGGAGATTCCCCTTAGAGACTCTGCAACTCGGACGGCGGCCGATGCCGGTGTGCCGGGGAGGACCACGCAAAACTCCTCGCCGCCGTATCGCGCAAGGAGATCCTGGGCTCTTACTCTCGTTGACATCATCGTGGCCATGTTCTTGAGCAACTGGTCGCCGGCAAGGTGGCCGTTGGTGTCGTTATAAACCTTGAAGTGGTCCAGGTCGATCATGAGCAGGCAGAGGGGCTGACTGCTTCTTTGGGCTCTGGCAAGCTCCTGGTCGAGCCTTTCGAAGAGCGACCTGCGGTTTGCAAGCCCGGTAAGTGGGTCGGTGCGCGAGGAATGCTTGAGTTGTTGTTGAGAGTCCAAGCGGTGAGCGAGCCTCATGAAGACGGATCCCAAGGCCTCGGACAACTCGATTGCCATCGTTTGCGAGTATTTCTTAGTGTTCTTCCTGTCGACAACCAGCATGAGCTGCCCGCTTGAAGTGAACCCTGCGGGGATGAAGCAACGTTCTTTGGAAACAACCGTCATATTGGAGGAGGAGGCTTCTTGGAATGCGGACTCGCTTGGGAGCCGGATGTCTCTGGGGTCCAGGTCCGGCCAAGCGGATATCACTTCGAAATCAACGGACTTGCCGCGGCTCAAGAATGCGGAAACGTGATTGGTCGGGAGTGCATAGGGAACGAGCGCGAGACATGCCTCTATGCCATCCAAAAGTGAGTCGTAGCTTGCTGCTGTGTCGCTGATGGAATCGAGCGCGAGTCTGGCCTTGGCCATCCCGGATAGGTCGAAGATCACGTGGTAGCTCATGGCCTCTACCGCACCGATGATGGTGAGGAGGGTCAGGGCTGTCAGCCAAAAGGCCATGCCCCTACTTCCGCTTAGAGCCAATGAGGCAACTGCTCCTCCGGATATGGCTGCCCAACCAATCACCCTTATTGCAAAGCCACCCAAAAGTCCGGTGAAAACGCCTAGGACTACGAATCCCACTGCATACATATCCTCAGCGTTCTTGAAGGCTCCAGCGAGGCATGCCAAGGCGGCGGACTCGATGATTATCAAGGCAAGAACGGTTTCGGGCTGGGCGTCTTTGAGAGTCCGCCGCGTGAACGTCGTGGCAACCCAGATGAAGTAACCGATCGGCAGCAGCGTAATGGCAAGTGCTGCCGCGAGGTACCCCCACCGGACCGGCGCGTGGCCCGGCAACAGGAAGGTGATACCGACTGGGATAGCGAAAGTGAGCGCCAGCCCACCTTCCAGGAATCCCTGCCTCTTGTCCTCCTCCGTAGGTGTGGGTATTGAAAACTGCACTGTTCTTAGCCTTCGGCACCCATATATAAGAGGTTAACCCTGTCGTAGGAATCCCGTGGCGAAATTCGCAATTCTTCAGGACTTGCAATATTCGGGCCGATAGACCTGAAGCCCCTCATTTTCGAGTGGCGAGGACGACGCGAAGGATTGAGACTAAGGCAGAAATTGCATCATCACTGACAGTGACAATTAAGGTGTCATCGTTTAGTGGCGTCTGAGGGGAAGTAACTAACCACGGACGGTGATAATACCAGGTAGATTGAGTATAGATCCGCCACTTTCTACCGTTTACAATGTTTGAAATCACGCAAAGTAACTGCCGGTAACACGGCACCGGGACTTTGCTTAAGCCCTTATTCGAGAAATTGATTCACCGAGAAGAGGTGGGTTGTGAGGCATCAGAAAACACCCTGCCTAGGCACGTGGAGAACGAGTGACGCCTCCTAATTTGAAGCGAGTTGCAGTGTTGAGTACGAGACAAGGGCAATTTCGGGTGTTGGCAGTGAACCCATTCGAGTTGCCGAACGCGACCATGACAGTAGCTGCAGTCCGAGCGGGTGCACTGGGGGTTCTCGACTTGGGCGGTGACGCGCGGATTGCCAAGGAGCATCTGCGAAGCACCGACAAAAGGCTGCAACGGGCCTTCGGAGTCCGCATCACCAGCAGGTCGGCTCTCGGTGTTGCCGAGGTGCTTTCTTTGGCACCGAACGTTGGGTACCTTTTGGTTGAAAATGGCCTTCCACTGGAGGGGATGGCCGAACTCGGTGTTCGGCTGATCGTGGAGATCACGTCCGTACAGGAAGCACAGGCGGCTGAGGCTGCAGGAGCTTGGGGGCTTGTCGCCAAAGGATCCGAATCCGGCGGCCGAGTCGGTGAAGAGACAGCTTTCGTGCTCACTCAGTCGGTCACGGATGCGACCGAGCTTCCGATCTGGGTTCAAGGAGGCGTTGGTACGGCAACCGCCGCCGCCGCCATTGCGGGAGGCGCAGCGGGAGTGGTGCTCTCGGACCAACTCGCTTTAGTACGAGAGTCTTTGATCCCCGACGACCTCAGACTTGCCATAACAGCGATGGATGGGTCCGAAACTGCTGTTTTCGGGGAACACCGCGTCTATGTGAGGCCAGACTTGCCGTCGGCGAAGCTCAGCCGTTTAACCACTGTCGAGGATGTTTCCGCCGCCATATCCGGTCGATCCCTTAAGGCCGGCTTTGTTCCAGTGGGACAGGAGGCATCGTTCGCGAAGGTTCTGGCTTCGAAATATCGCTCTACGGGTGGGGTAATCCAAGCACACCTCAAGTCGATGAAAGAGCAGCCGGCCAAGGCCGCGGAACAGAGGGCGTTGGCTCCCGGCTCCCGGCTGGCGGAGAAGCTTGGTTCCCGTTACCCGATTGCACAGGGACCCATGACCAGGGTCAGCGATGTTCCTGAGTTCTCGCTCGCTGTTGCCAAAGCTGGTGGCGTTCCATTCCTGGCGCTCGCACTTTTGCGAGGTGACGAGGTGAGAGAGATCCTGAGCAAAGCCAAGGATCTACTTGGAGACATGCCTTGGGGAGCTGGGATATTGGGTTTTGTCCCACCAGAGTTGCGCGAAGAGCAACTCGCCGAGATCGCCAAGGTGCTTCCACCGTTGGCGTTGATAGCGGGTGGCAGGCCAACCTTGGCAAAGCCGCTCGAAGACGCGGGGATAACGACTTTCCTTCACGTACCTTCTCCGGGCCTTTTGGATCGGTTTATTGCTGAGGGTGCAAGGAACTTCGTGTTCGAAGGGCGCGAGTGCGGAGGCCATGTCGGTCCCCGTTCGAGCTTCGCTCTTTGGGAGCCCCAGATCGAGCGGATAGTTGCTTCCGGCAAGGCAGAGGAAATCAACGCTCTGTTCGCCGGGGGAGTGCACGACGCAAAGTCTGCTGCGATGGTCTCGGCGATGGCTGCGGGCTTGGTAGAGGCGGGAGCATCGGTCGGCGTCCTCATGGGGACTGCTTACATCTTCACGCAAGAGGCGGTCACTCAAGGCGCCATAATGCCGGGCTTCCAGTCTGCTGCGGTCGGCGCCAAGCACACAGTGCTGCTTGAGACCTCACCGGGGCATGCGACCAGGTGCGTTGATAGTGACTATGTAGCGATGTTCGAGGCGGAGCGCGATCGCCTGGAGGCCGAAGGAGCCCCAGCCAAGGAGATGTGGGGCACACTGGAGATGCTCAACTTGGGCCGCCTGCGAATCGCAAGCAAGGGCCTATCTCGTGACGGCGACCGAGTTGGCAGCGTGGACGAGGGAACCCAGGTACGGGACGGTATGTTCATGATGGGTCAGGTGGCAGCGCTTCGTGCCGACACAACTACGGTGGCAGATCTGCATAGTGATGTCTCTGAGGGTGGCCAAGAAGTTTTGAGTGCAAGAGTTGAGTCGATTGCCGACGAGGAGCTCTTTGTGTCCGGAACTCGGGTTGCCGGTAGCGCCGGTAGCGCCAAGACCAGTCGTGCCCGACAGAAGAGGAAGACGGCCAATGACGCTCCCGACGCAGAAGTTGCGCGGCCGGCGCCTGTCGCCTCTGAGCGAAGGGCCACTCCGATTGCCATTATCGGAATCGGCTGCATCTTCCCCGAGGCCGACTCGAAGGATCGCTTCTGGGGCAACATCGTAAAGGGAGTGAACTCGATTACCGAGGTGCCCGCCGAGAGATGGACGATCGACCGGTATTACGACAAGGACTCCTTCACTTCGTCCGATGGCAAGAAGACCCCTTCGAAATGGGGCGGCTTCATCCCGGCGGTAACCTTCGATGCCCTCTCGTATGGGATTCCTCCCAAGTCGTTGTCGTCGATTGAGCCGTGCCAGCTCCTTGGCCTTGAAGTTGCTCAAAGGGCACTTGCCGATGCCGGATATGCCGACCGGGAATTTGAAAGGGATAAGGTCTCCGTAATCTTCGGAGCCGAGGCCGGTACCGACTTGGCTTCTACTTATGGGTTCAAGTCGCTGTTTCCGGAGATTTTTGGCGAGATTCCGGAAGAAATGGCTGAGAAGTTCCCGACTCTCACCGAGGACTCTTTCCCTGGAGTGCTTACGAATGTCATTGCGGGAAGAATCGCCAATAGGCTTGACTTGGGCGGAGTCAACTACACCGTCGACGCAGCCTGTGCCGCATCTCTTGCGGCGTTGGACTTGTCGTGTAAAGAGCTGGTTGAAGGCGTATCGGACATGGTGCTGTGCGGAGCAGCCGACCTGCACAACGGGATAACCGATTACCTCCTTTTCTCAGCGGTTCATGCTCTATCTCCTACTGGGCAATGCCAAAGCTTCGACGCCGAAGCCGATGGGATCGTTCTGGGTGAAGGTGTTGCTTGTGTTGTCTTGAAGAGGCTCGCCGACGCCGAAAGGGACGGGGATCGCATTTACTCCGTCATCGAAGGGATCGCCGGGTCCAGCGACGGTAGGTGCTTGGGCCTGACCGCACCGAGGGCTGAAGGTCAGCGCAGGGCTCTTGACCGTGCCTATTCAAAGTCGGGTGTGAAACCATCACAGGTGGGGATGATTGAAGCCCATGGGACCGGGACCGTTGTAGGGGACCGGACTGAGCTTGCGACCTTGAATGACTTTTTTGAAGGGGCCGGGGCTTCTCCGGCTCAAGCCTCTCTCGGATCCATAAAGTCCCAGATCGGCCATACCAAGTGTGCTGCGGGACTTGCGGGGATTATCAAGACCTCCCTTGCCCTATACAACGGTGTGCGGCCACCGACTCTAAACATCAGCGCACCCAACCCAGGGTTCAAAGAGGGCGGCCCGTTCACCTTCCGGACCGAGACCGCTCCGTGGCCGGACGCCGAGAGGATCGCCGGGGTATCAGCCTTTGGTTTCGGAGGCACCAACTTCCATGCTGTCCTTCGCGCACACGATGGTTCCGAACTACCCAGGCATGGCTATACCGACTGGCCGGCCGAGCTGTTCCTCTTCCGTGGGGACACTGTTGAGGACGCCTTGGTGCAGATCGGCAAGACGGAAGCACTCATCGATGCAATGCTTTCGCAGCCGTCGACTGAGTCCACTGATGCCCAATTCCGTGACCTGGCATTTACCACCTGTACATCAGGTTCCGGCCCGGCCCAATACGCCGTGGTTGCATCGGGGCTTGAAGACCTTCGTGCAAAGCTGACCAGGACGAGGATTGGCGAGTTCGATCCCAAAAACGGGATTTTCCAGCCGAACAATAAGGTGAGCGGTGGGAAAGTTGCCTTTTTGTTCCCGGGACAAGGTAGCCAGCGTCCTGGGATGCTTTCGGAAATCTTTGTGGCCTTCCCGTCTTTGCAGCGATACCTCGCTCCCGGTGTGAAGTTTGTACCCAAGATGTTCCCCCCAATGCCGACCTCCGAGTCGGACAAGGCCAGGTTCAAAGAGGAGATTACCGATACGACCGTCGCCCAGCCGGCCCTTGGTATGGCGGGCATGGCAATGGCGGCACTCCTTTCGGAGTTCGGTGTTGAGCCGGCGATGGCCGGTGGGCATAGCTACGGTGAACTTGTAGCGCTGTGGCTAGCCGGAGCTATAGACGCCGAGGATCTACCGGCGCTCTCCGAGGCACGAGGCCAGCTCATCTTGGCTGCCGCTGGATCCGATCCTGGCGGCATGGCGGCCGTATCGGCAAGGGGTGAACAAGTGGCCGCCGCGCTGCCGAAGGGCTCTCCTGTTGTGGTGGCTAATGACAACTCGCCTTCACAGGTAGTTATTTCCGGGCCTACCAAAGACCTCGAAGTCGCCATTTCGGCTTTGGAGGAGAACGGTCTTGCGTGCAGGATGATCCCGGTCGCCTGTGCCTTCCACAGCCCCGTTGTAGCTCAAGCCGCTCCTGCCTTCGCAGAGCGCCTCTCAGAAGCAGGCCTCGGAAACTTGGAGCTGCCTGTTTACTCGAACACGATTGCCGCTCCGTATCCCGAAGAGCCCGAGGGCGTCATCGAGCTTTTGGCTAATCAAATTGCCAATCCGGTGCGCTTTACCGAGCAGATCGAGAGAATGTATGAAGACGGCGCCCGAATCTTCGTAGAGACGGGTCCCGGCAAGGTCCTGACTCAACTGGTGGCGAAGATTCTTGGCGACCGGCCTCATCTGGCCGTATGCACAGATGTCTCCACCGAGCATGGAATCAGGAGACTTCTGGTCGCTCTGGCCGAGCTGGCCACCAGTGGCGTCGAGATCGACCCCGCCAGGCTCTTCGAGGGAAGGGCACGGAAGGTTGAAGCCGGATCGCTTGTTGCACCGAAGCGATGGATGGTGAATGGTCACCTCGTCCGAGACTCCTCCGGCAACGTTGTGGCCGGCGGTCTTCTCCCAGCTCCCGAGCTCAGGGTTGAGCTGGCGTCGGTTGCAGCCGCCCAGGCCAATGGACCCACTTCGGACGCGAAGCGAGAAGCGATAACTGTGCAGGCTCGGGCCGTTCAGCCATCACAGGCTCAAGTGCCAGAGCAGGCCGCCCCGCCGCCTGGGGCTATTGCGGGGCAACAGCCAAGTTCGGGCTTGCCTGGGGTCGCATCACCAAGCTCGCCGCCAGCCCGTCGGAATGCACCGGCGGCTCGCCAAAGCTTGACACCCAACCCGGCAGCACAGACACGACCACCGATTGGTGATCGGCCTGCCAATGCCCAACCGGCTCAACGCCAACCACAACAGATCCATCATCAGGGAGGAGTACCCGTGTATCCCAGCGCTTCGGGTCGCGACGCCGCAATGCTCGCGCACCTTCAAGCCATGCGAGAGATAGTCGAGGCCCAGCGTCAGGTAATGCTCGGCTACCTCGGCACAGCCCAACAGTCTCCTGAGGCTCAACAGCCGGTGTTCATGCCCGGCCAGTTCGCCGCACAAGACGAAAGGTGGGCCGCGCCGGCACCGGCAGCAGCGATTTCAGCTCCGCCCGACAGCTTCTCTCGGTCTGGTGCTTACGATCAGGCGGCTCCGCAAGCCGACTTTGACTATGAGCAATACGAGCAAGCTCCTCCGCACTCCCAAGTACAGGCTCCTCCCGCCCAGCGACAGGATCTGGGGTCTTCCCAGCCTTCCTACGGTGGGGGCTCAGCCCAGTCAAATGGGTCCAGCGCCTCTCACTCGGCCAACGGCTCCGCCAATGGCTCTTCGGGGGCACCTAGCGCGAACGGTTACGAGCCTCATAGCCAGGCCCCGGTGGCACACGTCCGCCCGGATTCCGGTGGCGGGGCGGTTCCGATGCTTAGCGGCGAGGCGCTTCTCGTCGAGCTGCAAAAGCTGGTGAGCGAGCGAACCGGATACCCGATCGAAATGTTGGGAGCCGACCTCGACTTGGAGGCGGACCTCAGTATCGACTCGATCAAGCGTCTGGAGATCATCGGTGACCTTGCTGAAAAGGCCGGGTTCGGAACCGAGGATGCAGCAGGCGGACTCGACGAGTCGGTTGTTGAAGAGCTTGTCGCCCAGACGACCTTGAGAGAGATCGTCGGTTGGATCGACGCACATTTCGGATTTGCAGAGGCAGTAGCCGTCAGTGATGGAGGTAATGCTCAAGCAAATTTAAAAGCTGAACCGGGTTCCGTCGGTGACGGAACTCGGAACTCAGAATTTGACGCGCCTTCCGGCACCCCACCATGGGTGCCGGAGTGGTCAATTGCATCGGTATTGCGGCCATTTGCGGTACCGGTCGCGGCTGGGCAGCCTGGCGACTCGCTTTCCGGCCTAACGGTTACGATTGTTGAAGACGACGGACCCATGGCTCAAAAAGTCGCGGAACTTCTGGTCGGCAAGGGAGCGTCCGTATCGACAATCTCAAAGGGGGATCCGATCGGCAATCCCGACGTGGTGCTTCATCTAGGAGTTCTTTGGCCCAGGTCCACTTGGGACCCGATTGAGATTTTCACCCAACTGAAGCCGGTGCTGGCAAACGGGACGAGAGGCTTGATGTTGGTAACGGGCTTGGGCGGTTTGTTCGGGCGGGAGAGCACCGTTCCCAGAGAGGGCTCTGTGCCGCTGGCGCTTGCCACTTATCCTGCTGGAGGCGGCATCAGCGGTATGGCGAAATCGATTGCCGCAGAGTACCCGCATATAGCGGTAAGGGCGCTGGACTTGGACCCAGGCGACGAGTCGTCGACTTTGGCCGAGTACATAGCGCTGGAGATGGAAGGAATCTGGGAGGAGTCCAAGATCGCCGGAGGGGATCAGATCCAAGAGGGTCGCTCGCCGGTGGCGGTTGGGTACCATGGCGGTACGCGAACTGCGATCTTCCCGGTCGAGACGAACGCCGAGTACCCACCTCGCGACGCTCACTCGCCGATTCCTCCGGTGGACGAGAACTCAGTCATCCTGCTGACCGGCGGTGCGAAGGGAATAACCGGAAAGCTTGCTGTGGCACTTGCCGCCAAGTACCGGTGCCAGCTTGAATTGGCCGGTCGATCTCCGTTGCCCGACCCGGAAGAGGATCCCGTGTTTGAAGGCTGTGCTGACGCAGTCGCAATCCGGAAGGCCCTGATCGAAAAGGGGCTAAGGAAGCCTGCCGAGATCGAGGCGGAGTGCTCAAGAATATTGGGCGCGAGAGAGATTCGCAATGTCATCGCAGCAATCCAAGAGTCTGGTGGTCGCGTCAATTACCACCAACTGGATGTCAGGGATCGGGATGCGGTTCACGCGATGGTGGCATCGATCTATGCGCACCACGGCCGAATCGACGGTCTCGTTCATGGAGCGGGCGTCATCGAGGACAAGTTGATTGCCGACAAGACACCCGAGTCTTTCGAGAGGGTGTATTCGACCAAGACCGAGAGCGCCAAGGCCCTGGCCGAGTCGCTCCGTGATGATATTGGGTTCATGGTCTTCTTCACCTCCATTTCGGGTGCATTCGGCAATAGAGGGCAGGTCGACTACGCGTGCGCCAACGACTCGGTTGCAACCTTTGCTTGGGAGCTCGCTTCTCACATACCCGGCAGGGTCATCGCCATCGACTGGGGTCCATGGGCGGAAACGGGAATGGTTTCCCCAGAGCTGGAGCGTGAGTACGTAAAGCGAGGCATCGGCCTCGTTGGAGTAGGTGAAGGGATTGGCTTGGTGCTTTACGGCCTCGAATCGGGAAGGTGGCTCGACACAGAGGTTGTCTTCGCCCGGACCAGGATTGGCATAATGCCCCCGCAGTCGCTGCAGTCGGCGAGCCATGGCTGATAACAAGACACCAGGAGTATCCATAGCCATTATCGGTATGGCGGCCGTTTTCCCCGGAGCGAGCAGTGTTGAGGAGTACTGGCACAACATTCTGAATGGCGAGGACGCGATCTCTGAGGCGCCAAAAGACCGCCTGGACCCCGTTTACTTCGAGCAGGACGCGC
>DAIDIS010000149.1 GCA_027451785.1 Acidimicrobiales bacterium | reverse complement strand
ACAGCTGGCAATCGATCAACTAACAGCTCAGCGGCGATACAATGCCTTGATAGCGTGGTGGTTGCACTTTGTGACCCAAGGTGGAACCCACGGATTCTGCTGGGGAGGCCAAAGAAAGAGGCGCTCCTCAAGGATTTGGCGGCGCGGCTAGTGCGCATGGGTTGGTTTGTTGCCGGGTCCGAGGGCCTGGAGGGCACGATTAACGTTCTCCGTCAGGCTCGTGACGATCAGCTAAAGGGCCTTATTGCGCCCTCTGACCGCAAAGTGGCGAGCGCGCCGCGTTGCCGAGCATGAGCACCATGCCCCCGAACAAGGATGCAGCGAACCCCGCGATGACCTCCCGGTTTCATATCGGCAGCCATCGGCGCGGGGTCGGTGATCTGCATCGTTCGATGAAACCCAAAAGTCGTTGGCAACACCTCCTGAACAGCGGTATTATTCCCTTATGACGACCGAAGATGTCAGAGCTCTGTCCATCGAGCGCAAAATCCAGATCATGGAGGCGATCTGGGAGGACTTGCGAGAGCGCTTTGACCGGTCGGGAATTTCTCCACAGCAGAAGCAGTTGTTGGATCGTCGTCGCGCGAGGGTTCGCGAAGGCGCGGCACGGCTCTTGGATTGGGATACAGTCAAGGGGACCCTGGCCCGGCCATGATTCGCGTCGAGATTTCGGAAGACGCCCAGGCGGATCTCAACGAGGGATTTCTTTTTTACGAGGCCCAGCAGTCGGGCCTTGGTGATTACTTCACTGCTTGCCTCGGGCTGACATCGAGGGATTGAAGATCTCGGGGGGTGCGCATCGGGTGGTCTATGCTGATTATCATCGGCTGCTCAGCAAGGTATTTCCTTACGGCGTTTTCTACACGGTGGAGGGTGAGACCGCCGTGGTGTGGGCACGGCTCGATTTTAGAAGAGACCCGGAATGGATACGAGAAGAATTACGCGGGTAGGATCCAACGAGTCGTGGCAGCCGACGCCGGGATTCCGTCGGAGTGTTTTCCGGTCGTCAGCGGCCCGGCGCGGCTGCACTGGGCGTTCGAGAGGTATGGCCGGCCTGATCAAACCCTCTTCGCCGTTAATCTGTTGTGTCACCTGCCTCCCTTCTTCCCGATGCCAGCGCACCCCCAACCTCGGCTTGAGTCTTCGGCAAGGCGCCGTGACGATCCCGCACGGAGAGACATGGGATGGCCAGCCGGTTGTTGAGGGCCTCATCAATGGTGTGCGAGGCAAAGCTCTCGTCGATACCCGATGTCACGACCCGGTATTGACTCTGCTGGCTATTCGGCGATCTGGAATTCCCTTGAAGCGGAGGCTATGTCGTGGTAGGAGAAATACAATACTGAATGCTGGACTGGTATTGATTACTGCTACGACCTTCTACTGCGCCCGCGCCAGCCAGCCAGGGTCTATTGGCGGAAGCGTCTGGACCGCTCAAGGTGCGGCGCCCGCTTGGAAGGGTGACGCTATCGTCGAGAACCGAGAAGTGGCGGGTGCCGTTCAAGCGGTTGTGGCGCACCCTACCGACGCCAACAGCCTCTGGGTCGGTGCGGTTAACGGCGGCATTTGGCGCACAACCAATGCCCTGGCAACGAACGTCCATTGGACACCGCTTACCGATTTCATGCCCTCACTTGGCGTTTCTTCCCTTGATCTCGACCCCACCGACCCGACTTACCGGACGCTTGTTGCCGGGCTGGGAGGCACTTCAAGTCTCGGGCTCGAAGGCCCGAACGTACATGGTCTGCTGCGCAGTATAGACGGTGGAGACTCGTGGAGCTACTTGGACGGGCAGGGCCTTTTCCCGGACAAGGATATTTCAGGAGTGCTGGAGCGTGGGAGAATGATATTGGTCGCCGTGGATGACGATAGTTGGCCAACCTCTCGCCTGAGCACCTTCGGAATCTACCGGAGCGTGGATTCCGGCACAAGCTTCACACACCTCTCAACGCCAACCGGCCAGCCGTACGGACTTCCCTATGGGCGATCCGTCAGTCTCGGGATATTCGGGGAATTTAGTGGCTGGGTTGGGAGAGTAAGGGAGGCGGTTCTAGAGTGAAAACGCTTGGAACGGGTTGATTTCATGTTGGGCGTTATGGTCGGAACTGGGATCAAAGCGCTTCGCCCCGGACTTCGCTTCGCTACGCTGCGCTGCG
>DAIDIS010000148.1 GCA_027451785.1 Acidimicrobiales bacterium | reverse complement strand
TGATAGGCCCCACCGACGATTGCCTGGAAGGTCTGAGTGGAACAAGGAGAGGTGGATGCGGCGGTGGTAAAGGAATTGTATGGAGTGCTCTGAGGATTGGTGGCAGTGGCATTCAGAGCCGAGTACGACCCCTTCAAGAGCAATGAGGCATCCACAGCCGCTGCCACTAAAATTGCCACAGCGAGCAGAGAACCCAGGGTTTTCCGATCCATCTTAGCTGTCGCTGCAAGCTTTGCCGGTAGCGTCGCCAACTTGACCGAGACCCCAGATCGCCAATTTCGGTTTTTGAGCTTTGCCAATCTTCCCCGAATGGGCATTGGCTAGCCCCTTAATCCAGGACCGGTCAATGCATCGCCAACATTCTGGTCCACAATCTCATGCTCCTCGAATTCGCTTTCCGATCTCTGGAAGTGAGTTTCAGTTTCCATTACGTAAGCTCTGTGTCCAGACTCCCATGGAGGAATACCTGATTCACCGGGATTACGTTGCCAGAGCAATTTGACCGATAGGCTGTCGGGCATCTCCCAAGGGGGAGGCCCAAGGATCGAGTTCCGGTAACTAGTAGATAATGAATTTTCCGGCGGGCCGTTTGCCGGAGCCGAATGTTTCTGCAGTCTAGGCAAGCGCCACACCCATCGCAGTACCGCAGACATGATCCAAGCCCCAAGGGTCCAGATGATTACCAACTTAGCGGTATCGGTTGAGAGATAGGTTACCCATCTTCCGCCTACGGGCAGGATAGCCAGCTCACGCCCAACCTCCCCTCTTACCGGAACCAGCCAGTGTTCGGGAACCTTGTTCGCATCGCCTTTGGTCGTGAAATGGACTATGTTGCCATCCCGAACAGTCGATACTACGCGGTGAGTTACAAGCTGATTCCGGATGAGGGCGTCTCTAAAGGTGACTATTTGTCCGGAGTGGACTGTCGTCGGTGGAACCTTCTTGATCACCACGATGCCGCCAACCTGAATCGTCGGCACCATCGATCCTGACTCAATGACTACGAACTGGCAGCCAAAGGCTGTGATCACGAGCATCGCAGCCAGAATCAGGCACGCACCGATGGTGACGACCATCATCGCACAATCGAAGATTCTCCAAGTTTTCCGGGCTAGAGCAAGCACTTGAGTACCTCGGGGGGACCTATTGTCCGTCCGCCTCCCAAGTCAGCTGGATATTCGCAGTGCTTCCTCCTGGGGCTGTACCGGAGATTACATAGGAGAACATGTACCATACGGTCGTGGGATTTGTGCTCCATAGCTGAACTGGGGCACCGCTCCCGGTGTCGGAGAGCGAGTAGCCAGTTGAGTCGAGAATAGGCCACGAGCTAATCGCTAGGGCAGTGATCGCATTACCCGTCGTGGCATGCGAGGCTGCAGTGGTATCTGCGTTAGGAGTAAAAGTGGCGCAAGACGTATCTCCCGTAGCGAAAGCCGCCGAGTCGGTTCCGTCTTGGGCTGCGAAAGTTATGTCGTTACCCAACGAGTTGGTACTAGACACATTGGCCGCATATAGATAGACGTGGGAGCCGTTCGTGATAGTGCCAGTGTATTGGACGCCTATGCACGCCGATCCCGATGCCCCAGGGTCGGCATTCGATACAGTGAAAAGCGCAGTCGTTGCTTCGTTGTCGGAGATCGTGACGGTGCCAGTAGAGAAGCTGTTGTAAGGACCGGAATTCGGGTTGGTCGCCGTTGATGTCAAGTTGGCGTATGACACCACCAACCCCACCGAACTGAGAAGAAAGAGCAATACAACGCTGATGAAAATTCGCTTGTCGGAACGGTAAGCCCTGGCTATCCAATTGCGCGTTCGCGGTTTCTCGGCTACTTCTACGCCAGTAGCCCTGGTACCTCCGACGCCATATTCGCTTGCCGCCCCGTCATTGGATTTCCCCTCGCTGGACATCATCGACCCCGATCCTCTCCAATACCTCGACTTCGCCTGTTAATAATCAGCAATGAAGCTGGCCGAAATTACCAACCTAGGACAAGCCTTCAATAGCCTCATCAGACGATCGACAGATCCCGAGTCTTTCTTGATGAAATTATTGAGCACGAGTCAGTATGCGGAACGACATGCGACCAAATCGACCCTGAATTGCCTATCCCCCTCTTATGATAATCAGCATGCACCCAATGAGAACGTTCAGAACAAGGATCCCCTCGTTGAATTGTAAGACGCCTCCGCTTCCAGCTCGGCTACCAATCGGGACGGGCCAGCCAGGTAGCTACCCGCGCCAAGAGCCGACTGCTTCTCAGCAGCATTGCCGGCTCCGCGACTAGCGGTCCCTTCGAGTTCTTCGTGGATGGATTGATTCACCACGAGCGAGCATGTCCACATACTCCGCCAACTTCCGTTCTCTGGTCGTTGGTCGCTTGACGGAATTGAGTCGAAAGACGATTGCATAGCGATTTGCTGAGTCCAATTTTTCAAAAAACTCAGCGGCGGAGGAATTGGCCGCGAGCGCCTTGGACAAATCGGGCGGGACTTCCTTATCGGCCTGCCCACTGTATGCCGCCGACCAGCGTCCTTGATCCTTCGCCACTTTCACGACGGCAAGGCCTGCCGGTTTCATCCGCCCGGCCTGGACAAGACGGGTGACTCGCTCAACGTTTCTAGCCGACCAGGAACTATCCGGTCTGCGCGGCGTGAAGCGCTGAAGGAAGCTTTCTTCGTCACGGCGTGCCTTTTGCCCGTCAATCCAACCGAAACACAGCGCCTCGTCGAGCGCTTGAGCATACGATAAGTCCGTCGTCCTACCCCCTTTCTTATGCAGTACAAGCCACACTCCTGGATGGTCTGCATGATGACTTATCAGCCAAAGGCGCCACGCCTCCGCATCGTTGAGCAGAAGTTCGGCGAGTTCCGTCACATTTCAGATTTTCGCATAATTTGGCGCCCATCTCATCCAACCCTTCCAACGGCTCCGTAGAAGCGCCAAGGACTTCCCGAAACGATTCTGGTTTTTCGCAATTGCCTCACGGAAATTACTTGCAGGCGGGAAATCAAGAATCGGGCAAAGGCGGCAAGCCTGGGATTCCGCACCCGAGGAAAGGAACACTGAATGAACACGTACCAACAAGCGCGTGCTGATACTGCGCGCAGCTCTCGAATTGACTTCCGTAAAAGGCCAACCAAAAGGCTCAGGACTGGGATAACCCTCCTAGGATGTGTTGCGCTACAGGTAGCTTTGCTCTTCTCTGCAGGCGGAATAGCCAACGCTTCGAGCCTCGCCACAACCAACCAACGAAGCCAGGGTGCCCAACAAAAAATCGCCCATGCCAATGTGCCGAACGGTGATAGCGGAACAACAATCGACCGTCTTGCATACAACTGTGGAAACGACGCCCCGACTTGTGGACAGGTGGGCGAGTCATACGGCTACTACAACGGTTCCTCTGTGAACCTTATGTACTCAGAGAATTACTACTGCGATACAAGTGTCCCTTCCGGCGCAACGACCGGCTGCGAGGCAGGGGTCGCTGCATCCGCCAATCCAACTTCAACGTCTCCTGATGGCACTTCGCTGGGAAATACGACTCATTCAGACACCCTCTATATACCGGTCCCCCTTTTCTCAAACCCTCCGGCTACGCAGTGCATTTCGACAGCAACCTGCATAGACCACCCTCCGACGATAGACCTTTCAAGAATTGCATCAGCCCTTCCAGGCAACCCATCGGCCTCAAGCCTTGTCAACGTGCCCATCCCCGCACACAACCACGTAGTCGGGACGCGAAACAGCGGAGACCCTGAATGGTGGAATGTCCAGGTAATTGCCACAACGAGTCCAACCGTGTTCGGATCCCTCACCAGCGAGAGCGCCGTCAATTCCGCAGTATCTGCAGGGACCGCCGTGTCGGTGCCGACCAATGTATTCCTCTTCTTCCAGGTACTTCCGGGCACAGTTCCACCCGCTGTAGCCTCAAACCTGACAGCAACGTCACCACCGGGAAACCAGGTTGCAACCGCTCCCAACCCGAGCCCTTCGGTCAGCCAAATGGAGCCAGGCCAAGTCATCGACAATCTCACCAACGACTGTGGAGCAACCGCTCCCAATTGCGAGAACATAGGGCTTACTCACGACTGGGTAGACGGACAGGATGTAGACGCCCTATATACCGAGCCATATTTCTGCGATACTTCGGTCTCCACGGCATCCTCTTCTGGCTGCGAAGCGGGGACTGCACCCAACAAAGTCCCGCCCGGCGTTTCCGATCAGACGCCTCCGTCGACTGCGGTATCGAATTCTCAAATTGACCCTCTTTATATCCCGGTTCCCGTCTATGCGAGCCCTCCCGTACCGTACACACAATGCTCAGCAGCGATCTCGTGCATAGACCATCCGTCCACAATCGATCTGTCGCGCCTGTCGTCGGCACTGGGAGTTTCCAACGCTTCCGCATTGGATAACGTCCCTCTGCCCTCCCACGACCACCTCCTCACAACTCGCAACAGCGATCAACCCGAATGGTGGAACGTAATCGTGATACCGGTAACGTCACCGCAGGGCTTATCTGCCGTCGAAACGGCAAAGAGCTACTTGGCGGTGAAGGCACTTGAGAACGTCTCCGGCAGCGGTATCGGAGTCGACGGCGCCGGCGAAGTTCCCACCAACGTCTATCTCTGGTTCCAAACTCTTCCCGGTGCCGGGCCGGCCACCCCAGGATCGATTCAGTCCAATTGTTCTTCCCACCTCTCATCCGGCTCTGTTGTGGCTTCGGCTGCGTTGGATGACGGGACGGGATACTACGAAGCAGATTCTTCGGGAAACATCGCCGACTTCGGAGCCGCACCGTGTTACGGGTCGCTGTCTGGATCACGCCTCAACCAGTCAATTGTCGGAATGGCAACAGACCGATCGACGGGTGGCTATTGGCTGGTGGCTGCGGACGGCGGAGTTTTCTCCTTCAACGCCCCCTTCTATGGTTCGACCGGTGGCAAAGCCATCAATAAGCCCATCGTCGGAATTGCATCTACGCCTGATGGCAATGGGTATTGGTTAGTAGCTTCGGATGGAGGAATTTTCGCATATGGCGACGCCACGTTCTATGGCTCGACCGGAGCGTTAGCCCTCAATCGGCCCATTGTCGGAATGGCAACAGACCGATCGACGGGCGGTTATTGGCTGGTAGCTTCGGACGGCGGAGTTTTCTCTTTCAACGCCCCTTTCAATGGTTCGGCAAACGCTCTTGCCCTATCAAGTCCCGCTATGGCGATTACTTCACTGTCTGATGGAAGTGGATATCGCATCGAGACAGCCGACGGCGGGGTCTTCTCCTACAACGCCGGGTTCTACGGGTCAGCCGAGACATTCAGATTGACCAAGCCCATAGTCGCCGCAATGAACGACAATTCCTACGACGGCTATTGGCTCGTAGCCTCGGATGGTGGAGTATTCACCTTCGGAAGTCCGGGCGATAACATGCCGTTCTTCGGTTCAGCCGCCGGCTGACAAGCTTCCCATTCCAGTACCAACAAACGCCGTCCCGAAGACAATTTCGGGACGGCGTTGTCGCTAAGGCCCCTTTCGGCCAAGCCGGCGGATTAGCCAAGTAATCAGAATCTCGGCGTGGAGCCTCCGTTCAGAGTTTCCGTCTGCCCAAGCCTTGGGAATTTGTACTCGCAATCGACGCTAAATCACCAGCATCGACGATACCCATCGACAGACCCTCGGAGGGATCGGCAATTGCTTACCCCACTTATCAATGTCACGACGAAACTAAGGAAGATCAAAAAGCTCCGCCGACAACGGAACTCTCCAAGAAAAGGGGATTCATTGCTTGGCAGACAAAGAAATTGGCGGGACACCGGGTCTACTACTTGCCTTCAGCCTTCGGCACCTAGCGGCACTCCAGCTCCGGATGATCCCCTTACCGGCAAGTCGGCCAAGCACCAGTCTAGCCTTTCGGCCATGAATTTCATTCACCCGGGTCAGCTTGGGGCACTTCCTCCATTGAAGCTTCCATGCTCCATTGAATAAGAAGGTCAGCTACGAAATCGCCTTCGCTACCTCCCGGTAGAGAATACGATAGGCCCCTGCTTCCAACGACATGAATCGCAGAACGATGATCGTTAGCCCGATCATCGGCCTAGGTTGAGTCCCTACCGGCAAGCCACACTGAACACGTCGCGACGAGCTAGCCGGCGATTCGGCATTCGCTCCGCTAACTTAGAAGGCAGCAGGTGATCACCCTGTGGCGTCGAACGGTGGGCGTTCTAGGACTCGTGGGCGATATTCCACAAGCTGGCTCCGCCCGTCGAAGGTTCGGCTGGCGATCAAGTCGAGCGCGATATCGGGGTAGCCGTCGTAGATTCGCTCATTGCCGGTGGCGCCGGTGATGACCGGGAACATCACGACCCGAAACCGATCGACAAGTCCCGCTCGCAGCAGCGACCGGCACAGACTGATGCTGCCGATCGTGCTGAAAAGGCCCGTCCCGTCCGCCTTCATCGCCCGCACCGCTTCCAGCGCGTCGCTGCGCACGAGGGTGGCATTTGCCCAGGAGAGTGGCTCTTCGAGGGTGGAGGAGAACACCACCTTCGACGCTCCGGTGAGCCCGCCGAAGGCTTTCTCCTCGTCGGTGGAATACTCGTCGATCCCTGCAGGGGTGATGTCGGCGGCGAAGCCCGACATCAGCCGGTACGTGTTCGCGCCCATGAGCAGCGTAGCCTCGGGCCGCTCATCGAGCCATCCGAGGTACTCGGGGCCTTCGAGACCCCACCATCCCGGCCATCCAACCGCGGACGCGTAACCGTCCAAGGAGGTAATGAAGTCGACGATCAACTCACTCATGGCGTGCTCCTCGGGTCGCTTATCGCGGTTGCCATCATCATCATCGGGCGAGGAGCCAATCGAGCTTTCGATAGCCCTCCTGGACACCGACCTCCATGCCGCTAGCGACGAAAGCGTCGCGGGCCTCGAAGGTGTCAACCAACGAGGTCGCGGTGAGCCTGCAGCGGGCGGGCGATAGGTCTTCGAAGACGAAGCGGCCAAGCGACACGTTGT
The DNA here is from genome assembly GCA_027451785.1 of Acidimicrobiales bacterium. GTDB lineage: Bacteria > Actinomycetota > Acidimicrobiia > Acidimicrobiales > JAKAVM01 > DAIDIS01. The sequence continues at coordinate 6,268 of DAIDIS010000148.1, read as the reverse complement.
CGGGCCATGGCTCGTAGCTGAACGTCTGGACGATGAGCTCATTTGGCCGGACTTCGTGGAAGCAACCCCGGAACCAGTGCTCCTCGTCTTCTCGAATGGAAACGTAGCGCCACTCTCCACCGCTGCGGCAGTCCCAGCGATCGACACTGCTGGAGTCAAGACTGTCGGGGCCGATCCATTGCACGAACAGTTCGGGCTCGCTGTGTGCCCGGAAGACTGCCTTGGCCGGGGCATCGAACTCCCGTACGATCCTGATCGACGGCAGCTTGTCGTCGATATTGATCTCGGCTTCTCGGTTGGTCGCGGTCATCATGCGGTTACTCCTTCGTCGCTGTCGGGGGACTGGTCGTCTAGTCGGGTGAGCAGTTGGTCGAGACGCTGGTAGCGGGCCTCCGCGTTGCGGCGATATCGCTCGATCCACTTGGTCAAGAGGTCGAACACCTCCGCTTCCAACCGGACGGGTCGGCGCTGCGCCTCGCGGCGGCGAGATACGACTCCGGCGTCTTCGAGAACCGAAAGGTGCTTGGACACGGCCTGGATGGACATGTCGTAGTTCTCGGCCAATTCGCTCAACGTCGCCTCGCCGATGGCAAGGCGGGTGACGATGTCGAGTCTCGTCTCGTCGGCCAACGCCGAGAACACATTTATGATTGCTGGCTCGGCCACACACCCTCCTCAACTTCGTGGTTGAATAAGAGCGTAAATCGCCTCCATTTGGTTGTCAACCTCAAGGTTGAACTCAGAGACCTCGCCGCTTTTCCCTTGTCATATCTACGCCGCTCCTCGGCCGGTAGTCGTTCGGTTCGATCAGCGGGATCCGTTGATTCGAGCCCGTGATCCACAGTCGAAGCTACGGTGGCCGACAGGACTGTCAGCTGCGGCAGGCCGAATCCACTGAGCCGTGCTCGACCGATGCGGGGCACGGGAACGGCTTACGAGATGATTTCGTGCCGAACAATATCAAGTTCATCTGTCGAATTCTCGGATTATAGGTTCTGAGACTATGTTCGAACCCCCGACTTCAGCCGTGTGAAAGTCGCGAAATGGACTTTTATTGTGTCTATTGCGGTCGGTGGGATGTCGTTGAACTGGACTAATAGGTAATTTACTATTTCCTGTTTACCGCTGTTCTCCGTTGCTTCGCGCACGAATCGCGCACGACATGTCGTGGGACGAGATTCTTTTCGCGGACAGTCGGCCCGGGTGACGGGCCGATCTTGGGAGTGCCTTATTCCGCTGGAATGATGGGCAGAGCCCGAATGCAGATGCGCTGGGCGCCAAAGACAACCACTGCACCACGCTGTAGGTCGGCATCGAACGAATCCAAGATGGAGAGGAGAAGCATCGCAAGCTGGCCGGGTCGGCGGCGGCCTTCTTACCGGAACAAGATCACCGAAGGTCCGTTTGCATGGCTTTCCGCCAACAGCGTCCCAAATTCCGTAGTCCGTATCCGCCGAGACAATTACCATGCCCTCGGACTTGGCGTACTCCATAATCTCGCGGTCGGAAGATCGATCCATGCCGAGGTCTTCGGTATGCAGTGCCTAATGACCCGCCTCGACACGAGGAGCACGCAGGAGCGGCGAAAGATTCTGGTCTATGAGAAATCTCTAGCTGGCTACCGAACCGGAATCGACCGTTATACGTCCATAGGCCATGTCTCCATGCTGGCCCGATCTACCGCAGAAATAGTCATAGAGGGCTAGCGGAGAAGAACAACGATTCGGCCGAATCCCCAACCCGAAAATGATGAGAGAAGCACGCCCTAACGCTGTGGAGATCGACCGGCACTCCCCTACGCCGTCATGCCTTCAACCATGGCAAGAATGGCCCCTATGACCTTTCGGTACTCCCCTTCTGCAATGAGCTCGATGGGCTTGTGCCAGTCGAGATCGGGGTGCGGGCTGCGCAGCCACATCCGGGATGGCTCCTCCCGAAGCGAATTCCGCAGCAAATCCACTACTGCCTTGAGTTCGAGAAGGCGGTCTTCGGCATCTCGGCGTGGCATTGCTTTTGAGGTCGTCCACCTACTTACGCTTCGAGAAGTAGTCCCCGTGATCAGCGCCAAGTCAGCAGCGTCAACGATATGCGTATCGAAAAGCTCATCAAGGACTCCACTGACTACGGCCATAATGTCACCCTTCGCTTTGGTACGACGCTGTGATGTCCAACACATCGTCTTTACAATTTCCGAAGAATCAGGCTCAGGAGACATGACGATTGTCGATCATACGACTTACTTATCAGGCGCCAGGGGTGCGCGAGATCGTCCCTAAAAGGGGTTCTCCGGTCAGGAACCGTTGAACCAACTCCGGTTGATTGGTACAATGCATGGTACCAGATCGAAAGGCAGCCTTGTGTCAATAACCGCCAGTGAAGCTCGAAAGAACCTCTTTCCGCTGATCGAGAAGGTCAACAACGACCGCGAGGCCGTCGAGATCAACTCCAGGCGAGGCAACGCAGTTCTTATCTCGAAGGCAGATTACGACGCCCTAACGGAGACTGCCTGGCTCCTTCGGGTGCCAGCCAATGCTCACCGACTTCTCGAAAGCCTTACACAGGCTCGCGAAGGAATTCGAGAGGAACACGATCTCACCTAAATGCGCCTGTGTTTCACACCGCACGGCTGGGAGGACTATCGATACTGGCAGACGACGGACAAGGCCACTCACAAACGCATAAATCGCCTTATCGACGACGTCCTTCGAAACCCATTTGAGGGTATCGGGAAGCCAGAGCAGCTACGTCACGTACTATCCGGCGCTTGGTCCCGGCGAATTGATGACGAGCATCGTCTTGTCTACTTGGTGGATGGTGACGACGTAGTCGTCCTACAAGCTCGCTATCACTATCAGAAGTAGCGATAGCTAGGTGCGCCATTCATACGCCTATCCAGCCCCGATTGCTCCTTGCGAGAGCCTAGAGAATCTGACCCCTTCCAGGAGGGAGGCTCATTTCCTAGGCTCTGAACGCACGGTCGGATTATCGGCAATCAGCCGGCGATCGGGACGATCAAGAGGGCAAGCGGCCACATCGTGGCTGTGCGCCAGGAACGACTGATTTCGTTGCCTCCCTGGTAGTTCAGATCCTTACTCGGACTGCAAATTCCAGGGTCATTCCTTTCGGCGACAGTGCAGACATAGACGGAACTGTTGCCAGCCGAAAGAGCATGACCGTAACCCAACTCGCCCAACGCCTTGGAGACTCCAAGCGTCACATACGCGGCCTATCAACCGAAAGGAAGATCCCCCATCTGAAGGTAGGCAAATTCATCCGGATCGACCCCAAGGAGATTGTCGAGTGGCTGGAGGGTCTTCAGGTACTGGCAACCACCAATCGATAGCACCGCCTGAGCGCCCGCAGCACTCGTACGCGAGCAGGTTCAGGTTCACGCTCCTCCAAGACGGCCAAGATGCCCGCGAAGATCGCGCACTTGGCGCTGAAACCACCCTCGCCGACATCACCCCCGCACCCCCTCCTACCAGGGAAACCGAGTGGAGGTAATAGCACGTTACTCAAACCGCTGTGACCAGGGAGAACGCATTTTGGAAGTGATCAAAATGGTGCCTGAGAGGTCATCTGAGGCCATTTCTCGAACCAAGAAGCAGATTCAAAGACGTCTGAGCGCAGACCACGTTGATGATCTCGTTGCAGCCTTCCAGGGCGGAGCCAAGGTCACGGAATTGGCTACCGCTTTCGGAATTCATCGAGATACGGTCTCCCAAATCCTGAACCGAGCTGGCATTCAGCGGAGTGCCATCAAGCTGAATGGGCCAACAGTCGATCGTGCAATCGAGCTCTACCGAGCCGGAAACTCGTTGGCCAAGGTCGCTCCGTTGGTCGGAGCGAGTCCGGAGACGGTTCGGAAGGCGCTGTTACAAGCTTGCGTGGATTTGAGGCCTAGGTCTGGATGTAAGTGATGATCTGTCTTGCGCTCCGATCGGCGTGCCGGGAGGAATAATGGGTATCCATTGCACAAATGCACCCGTAATTGGCGCAGAGAGCCTCTGTCCCGAAAGTCCGCCCTCGAATGGTGCCGAACCAAACGAAAACACTCCTCCGTCCGCGGCAACCAGCCAGTAGCCGTTACCGTATGCCTGGATGCTAACAATAGGGGCGTTCAACGGCTCTCCGGACATCCCGCCCTGGTACTGAGCTCCACCAAAACAGAACACGCCGCCATCAGCGGCCACCAACATATAGCCATCACCGTTAACCGAAGGATCGTCGGAAATTCCAACTACCGGCGCCGAGAGGGTGAGGCCACCGATGCCTCCTCCGAATGGGTTGGCATCACCAAAGGAATATACTCGCCCCTTCGCATCGACCAGCCAGTACCCTTTGCCGTCTTGGTCGGACGCTATACCAACAATGGGAGCGTCCAAGCTTCTACCGGCCAAGCCGCCTTGGTACCGTCCCCCTGCGAGACCGAATACTCCACCATCGGCGGCAGCCAGAACGAATCCGTACGCATCTTCCGTTGCTCCCACAATAGGCGCAGCCAGCTTGACGCCCGACAAGTCGCTAAACGGGCTTCCGCCCCCAAAGGAGAATGCCTTGCCCTCAGAGTTGAAAAGAGTGAAACCGGCTGCTCCGCCAACCACAGCAACGATTGGACTTCCCGCTGAAGCTCCTAGTGCGTTCCCCTCATACATTGATTGCCCGAGAGCGAAGACACCCCCGTCGCTTCCGACCAACTCGTATTCTGGGCTACCCGGAAGAGCTGCAAAAGCCTTACTGGCGAAATCCGGCGAGACAAATACCATCGAGGTGACTGCTAGGAGGGCCGCTATAATGACGAACGTCCGTTTGGTATCCACTGTTCCTGTTGCAAGCCTTTCACTTGAATATCTCAATAGATCGGGATCATCGTCGCCGGGCCGAATGAATACGCCGTGCCATCCGTAGCCGACTCGGCGTAGGCATTCCCCCCTGTGGACATAATCGCGTTGACGGCCCTTTGTACCCCATAGCCTCCCGCGCTGCCATAGAACGGTACACCACCGAATGCGAAGATTCCTCCATCTGAGGCTGCCAGCCAATAGCCTCCATTGGGTGCGGCCGCCATACCTACTACCGGCGCGTTGAGTGGTTGCCCTCCCATAGAACCATCAGGTGCTGCGTCTCCATATGCAAAGATTCCCCCGTCGCTGGCAACGAGCCAGTAGCCTCCTCCGTCGGGTGTCGAAGCCATACCTACCATTGGTTTGTTGAGTGGCTTGCCGCCCATTGACCCGTAATTCGGGGAGGCGTCACCGAAGGCGAAAATTCCACCATCTGCGCCCACAAGCCAATAACCTCTCCCATCGGGAGTTGCGGCCATCCCCACCATTGGGGCATTCAGGGGCTTGCCACCCATCGAGCCATACGGGTAGGCATCGCCGAACGCAAAGATCCCCCCATCCGCAGCAACAAGCCAATACCCGCCGCCATCACGCGTAGAAGCTATGCCAACAATGGGAGCATTCAAGGGTTTGCCACCCATGGACCCGTAGTAGGGAGCACCGTCGAATGCGAACACCCCTCCATTTGAACTGACCTGCCAATATCCGTATTGATTGTTGGCCACGGTGGAATCGACCACCTGAGGGAAGATTCTGGACTCAGTGCTGCTTCCCTGGCATAGCTGTGAGTAGTTGTCGAAGATTACCTGGACATCTGCTACGCCAACCATCTGAGGATCCTTGTATGGATCCCAGGTGTACTGACAAAGATCTCCAACTTCCTGCCCGCCATTTGTCGTCCAACCAGCACCATCTACTGGATCAGTGGCGGTCTCTGCGTACTCGTGGGATGCAATGACAGCAGTTGCCTGGATCATGTCATTGGGTTGGTAGGTATCCGCGCAACCCGACAGAGGTGTCGGCACCTCAATAAGCGAATAGTAATAGCCGCCTTGATCGGTATGTGCTCCACAAGCTTGTCCGTATTCACCGATAGGCAGGAACGATGCCGAGGTCCCGGGCGGCACGAAGACCAGGACCTGAGTGTCGAAGTTGGTGCTCCATCCCATGGACTGAGATTCGTAAACCACTTCGTCGTAGAGGGTGGTGGGCGACACATCGCTTGGCATCAGATGCACAGTGTCGATTACCGCTCCGCCAAGGGACTCAGAGCCGTATACGCCGTACTGAGAAAGTATCCCCTGCCAAGCACTGCCCGGAAGATGCCCGAATAGCGAATCGATCGTCGAGACTCCGTAGGGATCGCCGTTCCAGTAGCTCCCCCAGAAGATCACATGAGTGACCACGTTGTGCTGGACTGCTGT
>DAIDIS010000147.1 GCA_027451785.1 Acidimicrobiales bacterium | reverse complement strand
CCAGCTCGATTACCTTGCCGGGCCGCAGATCGCTGAGCTCGCCAAAGGTCAGCTTGGTCTTTCCAATCCAAGCCGACACCTCCACCGAAACATTGCGGAACTGTACCTCCCGCACGCGGAGCCTCTCCTCATCACTATTGTCATGCGAAGCCGCTTTCGGATCGGGCGACAGGCCGTCAAAGCCTTCTAACGCCGTCATCTTGTAACCTCCTCTTTGATCTCGCACGCCTTATGCACTCCGGAACTGCACATTTCTGCCAGAGCAACCAGCAGTCCACCAGTACGCACCTCAAGCGGACGGCCCTTTGGGTGGCCCAGTCCGAAGGTGTCGCCAACCCGAAGCGTGAGCAGCTCGGAGGGAGTCGTGACAATGCTTGGGAACTGAAATACGATTTCGAGGGGTATTTCCAGAAGGCGGCGGCGGGTGTCGGCGGCCGCCGAATCTTTCTTGCCCTCACCCATAAGGGCTGTCTTGGCCCGGAGGTTTTCGAGCAGAGTCCGCACCATTTGGAGGGGAAAGACAATAAGCACCTCCCGCGGCGGACGGCTTGCCACATAGAACAGCGCGCGCGCCACCATGCACATTTCCGAGGGCGAAGCAATCGAAACGAACAGGATATTGGCTTCCTGCGCCTCAAGAATAGGAACCGTGGACTGGATCCTGGCGAAAGCGTTGCCCAATTCGCCGACCAGATCCTCCACTATGGGTTCAAGGAACGCCTGATCGAGCTCGCTTGGTATCCGCCCCGTGAAGTCGTCTTCTCCTGAACCTGCAAGTCGGAGGTCGACGATGGCCAGGACTTCGTCTGTCGGGATCACCAAAGCTGCACGCCCTGCAAGTGGAGGCAGTGAAAAAGTGAAGAAGTACACGCCAGTCTCCAGGCCGACCGACAGGTCGCCCCAGGTCAGCTGGTCAAGCTGAACAATCTCGAATACGCAAGGCTGGTGGAGAGTCGAAGAAAGCTTCTGCGTCGCATAGCGGGCAAACGTCTCTAGCAGCCCGTGTACTACTTGCAGATTGGCCCGTTCGATCACGTCTCCCCGGCGAAAATCGTGGTTCCTGATTTCTTTGCTGCCCTGGCTCATTGCAAACTCAAATGTTGTTGTCTATTTGTCATGGTTTGAAGGTACTGGTAGGACTGATAACTATGTTGACTCTGCGGTTCTGCGCCTGGCCCGCGGGTGTGGAATTGGACGCCAAAGGGTGATACTCGCCGTAGCCAATCAGTGCGATCTGGCCGGGATTCATTCCATCGACGGTGGTCATTCGGATCAGCACCGTGGTTGCCCGGGCGGCCGATAGCACCCAGTTGTTCGGGAAGGGCCCCCCAATGATTCGATTGTTGTCGGTATAGCCGACGACCTCGATCGCATTCGAGAATCCGGTCAGCGCTCCAGCGGATGTGTCGACAACTTCCGTCCCAATAGGAGTCAAGTCCGCCACGTCGGAGCTGAAGAATGTGGAGTCGGCTACGAGCCCTTCGACGAGGCCTGACGAGTTGATGGAGAAGGTTACGTCTCCGAGAAGCCCCTTGGCCCTTAGTGCGGCAGTCAGCTTTTGTTCGATTTGCTTGAGCTGATTGTTCTGGTTGGTCTGCTGATTGGCCTGTGTCAATTCGTTTGTCTGTGGAGTTGTGGAGTTCTGGCTCAAGTTTGTCGTTCCGTGCGGCACCTGTGAGAGCAGGGCCCGAGTGACCGACTGTTTGAATTCCTGATACTTCGCCTGGTCTATCGTCGATATGGCGTAAAGCACGATGAATAGGACAAGGAGCAAGGTGATCATGTCGGCGTATGTGAGCAGCCATCGCTCCTGGCCGCCATCGCCGTGCTCGTTGCCGCTTGCACCCAACTGCCTGGTGTGCCGCAAAGC
>DAIDIS010000146.1 GCA_027451785.1 Acidimicrobiales bacterium | reverse complement strand
TCGGAAAGTTGGCGGACAGGGAGATGGCGGCCGGGAAATCTGTGGTGCTCGCCGCCGGTGACACCTTCAGGGCAGCCGCTCAAGATCAATTGGAGACTTGGGCCAATAGGGCAGGGGCGGAGATTGTGCGAGGCTCCGAAGGGGGAGATCCTGCATCGGTCATATTTGATGCTGCTCAGTCAGCGAAGTCCAAGGGAGCCGACCTGGTTATAGCCGATACGGCGGGAAGGCTGCATACCAAGGTAAACCTCATGGAGGAACTCAAGAAGATCCGCCGGGTGGCGGACAAAGCCGGGGCTGAGGTCGGTGAGGTTCTGCTTGTGATAGACGCGACGACTGGTCAGAACGGGTTGAACCAGGCCCGGCAATTCACGGAAGCAGTTGGGGTGACGGGGATAGTACTAACCAAGCTGGATGGCTCTGCCAAGGGCGGGGTCGTGGTATCGATCGAACGCGAGCTGGGAGTTCCGATCAAGTTGGTGGGGCTGGGAGAGAAGGCAGCAGACTTGGTCGAGTTCGATCCCGAGGAGTTTGCTAGCGCACTGTTCGACGACGAATAGGGCTTGATCGTCCGTTCTACGGACGATCAGAATCAGAAGATTTCGAAGGTTCCCCCATGGGCTGAGCAGGTCGCTGAGCTGATTGCGCCGAACCAGAAGGAACCGTCTCTGCATTCCGCCGTTGCGTTGCCGGGAGCGTTAGGAGGCCTGATCCCAGGTGTTGTCGGAGCAGCGAGGGTGCCGGAAGTCTGGGATGGAGCACTACCGCTATTGCTTCCAGGATCAGTACCCCCTGAACTTCCTCCGCCTCCGCCTCCAGGTACTGCAATTGGGTATGTCGAACTCGTGGTGGGAGGCAATTGCGTAGTCGACGATGACGCACTGCCGTTGCTCGTGGCACATCCAGCTAGAGCAAAAGCTGCGACGAGTACGCCTAATGGAGATCTAATACCTATTTTCACTTGTCCAGTCGCCTCCAGGGTCTTGCCCGGTCACTAAAGTGCCTTAGCGTCCCCCTGCGGTAAATTGTGGCATCAATTGGGCCACAAAGTGTTGACATTCGCTCACTTTCCCATCAAGTAGCCTATTAATCTCATGTTTGAGTCTCTGACTGACAAGTTCGACGGCATACTTTCCAAGCTCCGGAATAAGGGCAGGATAACCGAGGCCGATCTCGATGAAATTATGTCGGAGATCCGCCGGGCACTACTTGAGGCGGATGTGGATTTCGATGTGGTGAAGACCCTCACCGGGCGCATCCGCGACAGGTGCCTTGGCGCCGACTTAGCTAAGTCCCTTTCTCCGGCGCAGCAGGTAATCAAGGTTGTAAACGAAGAGTTGACCGGAATTCTCGGCGGAGAGTCGCTCAAGATTCAATACGCCTCTCGGCCCCCTACGGTGATCCTTCTTGCAGGCTTGCAAGGGGCAGGGAAGACAACGACTGCCGGCAAACTGGCACAGTGGTTCAAACGACAAGGTAGGCAGCCGCTGCTTGTCGGCGCTGACCTGCAGAGGCCTGCGGCAGTCGAACAGCTCCGAGTTCTGGGTTCACAGGTGGGCGTGACGGTATTTTCCGAGTCGAGCGACCCGGTCGGGGTTGCGAAGGCCGGTCTTGCCGAGGCTCAAAGGCTGGGTAGAGACGTGCTCATAGTCGATACTGCCGGTCGTCTGGCCATCGACCAGGAACTAATGGAAGAGGTGCGAGATATCTCCGCCGGAGTCTCGCCTGACTACACATTCCTGGTGATCGACGCCATGACCGGCCAGGATGCTGTTCAGACTGCAAGGGCATTTCACGAGACCTTGGAGCTTGATGGAGTGATCCTCACGAAGCTTGACGGAGACGCACGTGGAGGTGCGGCGCTGTCAGTCAAGGAAGTCGTGGGAAAGCCGATCGCTTTCGCATCGACAGGCGAGAAGCTTTCGGACTTCGACACCTTCCACCCGGACCGGATGGCCAACCGGATTCTTGGCATGGGCGATGTTCTCACGCTAATCGAGAAGGCGGAACGAGAATTCGACCAGCAAGTGGTCGAAGATACTGCATCCCGGCTGATGGAAGGCCGATTCACGCTCGACGACTTCTTGTCCCAGATGCAACAGGTAAAGCGGATGGGCCCACTCAAGGGTGTCCTTTCGATGCTTCCCGGTATTCCAAAGGAAATCAAGAACGCTGACTTGGACGACGGGCAGCTGACTAAGGTCGAGGCTGTAATCAGGTCTATGACCCCGGCCGAACGTGAAAACCCCCGGATGGTCGACAACCAGAGAAGGAACCGGATTGCAGCCGGTTCAGGGACCAGCTCCGCGGACGTCAGCCAGCTGCTGAGACAGTTTTCCGAAATGCAAAAGATGATGCGCACGCTCGGACTTGGCGGTGCGATGCGCGCTCGTCCGGCCGGTCCGAAGCGAAACGGAAAGAAGCAGAAGCAGGGAAGTCGCGTTACCGAGAAGGGCACAGGTGTGCTTACCAAGTCGGCTGGAGCTCAGATGACCAAAGAGCTGGAAGGGCTCGCCGGTCCTGGCCTTGGAGGCGTCGGAGGAGGGCTTTTTGGAAGTAAGGCGGGATTTCCCGATTTACAGGGTTTGAAGGATATTGTTGGCGGAGCGGGAATCGGCGATATTCTCGGTGGCGAGACCCCCTCGCCGACCCGGGCCACCCCTGCGCCAAGGAAACAAGGAAAGCCAAAGCGCAAGAAGCGTTGATGGGTTCCTTCGTTGACGGGAAGTGGTCACGTGGCAGACATTTGGGCGATCAAGTAACCTTATTGGGCTATGGCACGGGTGTGCCGCGCTAGGAAGGATCTAAAAAGTGGCAGTCAAGCTGCGGCTCATGCGTATGGGGAAGAAGAAGCAACCGACCTA
>DAIDIS010000145.1 GCA_027451785.1 Acidimicrobiales bacterium | reverse complement strand
GCTGGCGAAGCTGATCGTAAAGGGAGTGAAGAAGTACGACAACGACGTCGGCTATTCAGATCCCCGTAAGATGCAAGTGGCCATTATGCAGTGCGGGACCTTCCGTGCATTCGTCGCAATGGCCATTGGGGGGTTGACCCGCCTATTGGGCAGACACGGCGACTTCTACCGGATCGCAGGGCACCGAATCTCGGAGATCGACGGATTCAACCCCGATACCGTCGCCCCATTCGACGAATTCGCGATGCTCGGACCGGCTGACCCCGAAAGTGCGGCCAATTTCTACGAGTCGAAGATCGGCTGTCCTGTTGCGATCATCGACGCGAACAACATCAACGTTGAAGTTCTTGGGGCCAGCTCCAAGATCGGCCTGAGCAAGGAGCGCATCCGAGAGGTGCTTTTGGACAATCCAATCGGACAAGGTGAGGAGCTGACTCCATTCGTCATCGTGAGGGAGATGGCAATTGGTAAGTGAAATCCGACCGGCAATCACCGGGGCCGTAAAGGAGATTGTCTGTGGCTAGCGAGATCTGGCTGATCCGGCACGGCGCCACCGAATGGAGCGTATCGGGCAAGCACACGGGGAGAACTGACGTACCTCTTAGTCCCGAAGGAGAGGCTCAGGTAGCCAGAGTGCTCGGGTCCCGTGAGTTTCCGGATTTCGACGCGGTATTCGTGAGCCCGTTGACGAGGGCGGTACAAACATTCGAGTTTTCCGGCCTCCAGCCGAAATCGGAGGCCAAGTTCATGGACGACCTCATGGAATGGGACTACGGGGATTTCGAGGGCCAGACCACGTCGGAGATTCGATCGGCCAAGCCTGGGTGGAACTTGTTCAGCGATGGGTGTCCTGGAGGCGAGGGAGTCAAGGACGTGGAGGAGCGGGCTAATCGAGTCCTTGGTGCTGCGGCCAAATTGGAAGGACCAGTCGCCATGTTCTCTCATGGGCACATGATCCGGGCGCTGGCTCTATCGTACCTTGGGCTCGAAATGAGTCTCGGATCTCAGTTCGCTCTGGCGACGTCTTCCATCTCGGTTCTTGGGACCGAACATGGGTATTCCTCGATGATTACATGGAACGGCTGATCTAAGGTATCGCCAAGTCAGCACCCGGCTATTTGAGGTTGCTGACGAATCGGGCCTTTCAGGGTGTCCTTAAGCGATGACTCGATCCTTCGGCCTCGACTGACTGGGAGGGTCAGCCGTTTTCCATTGAACGTAGTCCCGCCATATTCATTTTCAACCAGACATCTACAAGACGCTTGCGACTCCATCCGCTTGTCGGCCACGCCCATGCAAGACCTTGTGCTGAGCCGACGAATTGGGCCGACATCATTAGTGCCATGTCGGGCTTCATTCCCTTCTCGCTGGCGAACACCCCGGAAATGAGCGAGGCAACTTTGACTTCGTAGACGAGGAGTGAGCGGTTGAGCTCAGGAAACCGCTCCCGAACCGTTTCCAGCGCTCGGATGACTTTCCACGGTTGTGTGTTATCAATCCAAGTGTTGATCAAGGCTTTCAATTTCGCTTCCAGCCCCGAAGCCCGTGATTCCGCCTCCTCGAAGGCTCCAAGCAAAATGCCGTATGACCTCTCAGCCAATCCGATGAGAACTCCGTCCCTGGTCCCGAAGTAATGGTAGGGGAGTGCCTTGTTTACTCCGCTCTTGGCTGCCAGCCCTTCCATTGTGAGGGCTTCCAGCCCGCCTTCGTAGATCATCGAGTACGCGTTCGAAAGGAGCTCATCCTTGCGCTCTTCGGGTTTGAGACGCCTTCGCTGTCCATTACCGGCGGTCTTGGCAACCACTTGGTTCCCTTCATTGCCATCTGGCCTCAGGTTCCAATGGCTGGTACCTGGAGACATACCCAGCGCCCAATTCTAGTTGCCGTGCATTTCGGTTGGTTGGGCCATCGACTTCGGCGAGGGTGTCTGGTGGCTTTTGGTTAGTCCTTATTCACGATGGCGTTGACAACAATTCACGATACCGTGCATAGTATTGGGGCGCGCGAAGCAGATTCATCAGACAAGACAACGAAAGACGGAAGGTTCAGAAGGATAATGAGATTCGGGATCACAAGAGTCGATGAGCTTAGAGACGATGGAGGGCCAACTTGGCGCACGGGCTTGCGGACTTTTGGCGCAGTATTAGGGCTGACTGCATCGGCGTCTTGCCTTGGAGTATTGACCGAGGCAGCCGTAGCCGCGCCGTCGTTTGCCGGGTCATCCATCGCAGTTTCATCGACAGCGGCTATCGGCACGAGCCTTCCGGCTCAGGCGATCACCTCTGCGAACTGTTCGCAGATCATCTTCTATGGGGTTCGTGGTTCGAACGAGGCCATGGGTACTGACGTCCAGACCCAGCCGAATGGTTCTGGCGCCGACATACCAACTGGGGCCGATGGGCTTGGGACGAGACTCGGCCCAGTGTTCAATGCTCTGGAAGCTGCCCTTCCAGACATGTCCCTTTCGGTCGAGTCCGCGGGTTATCCTGCGGTGTTGGGACTGGGGTCGCTTTCCGGTTATGGAGCGGGCTACCGTTCGAGTATGGGACAAGGCGTGACTGACGCAGTCGCCGACTTGGACTCAATCCATTCCGCCTGCCCGAATTCCGACATTGTTGCGGCTGGATATTCCCAGGGTGCAGACGTCTTGCGAAGGGCACTGAACCCGAACGTTGCGCTTCAGGAAGGTTCAGTGACGCCGTACCCGAGATTGAGTTTCACCCCTTCTCCATCGAAGGACTTCCTGTTGCTCTACGGGGATCCTGACTACAACAATCAGCCTGGCGCGATATATACCGGCGGCTTCTCGTCGTCGATCTCCGGAATCGGGGTTGCAGCGGCTGCGATCGGCCTCGTTCCGGCTGTGCCGGCTATGCCTGCCGGATGGCACATAGAGGACTTTTGTCACCAATACGATGTGGTCTGTCAGTTCGCCCCGAACTCATCCACGGCTTCGCATTACACCTACAACCTGGATGCAACTAACGCCGCATGGAGGATAGTGCAGACCCTGGGCCTTTCCTCGCCAACGCAGGTCGTGGCTACAGCAAGGCTTGGTGGAGTTAACTGTCCCTCCTTTCTGGACGATCACGTCGTCGTAGACCTGAGCAACGACGATTCGACCCTTGATTTGCCGGTTACTTTCACTGCGAGCTTTCAGGACCAGATGGGCAACCCCCAGACATCCCAGACGGTGACCGTTCAGCCTGGAGAATCACTTGCGTGGGATCTCGCTTACCCTTCCATCTGGACGGCGGCATTCCAAGTGAGTGCGACGATGGCCGGAGGCGTCTCCGGTCCGACTCAACTGGAAAATCAGTCATTGTCGCTTGAGTGTTAGTGGTGGTTCGAGCCAGGGTAATCGGATGGAGGGGTAAGAAGGGGCCGGGAATCCGGCTAGCGGGTAATTGGATGGAGGGGTAAGAAGGGGCCGGCGTCTGTTGAGTTCCGGTTCACCATTCTTTCGACAGTCTTCAAGTATGGGCCGCCAAGTAGGGGCCGGGGACAAAATTGCCCCGGCCCCTACCGCTAATCGGGGTTGCCCTTAGAGCTTCGAAGGTCGCTCGCCTTATTGGGAAGTTTCGTCCGACTTCAGACTATGCCCCGTTGGTTTCCCTAGAAATTGTGTCGCTTCTCCGCTTTCGTGCCGCGACGCTTTGCTTTATTGATGGTGACAATCGGGCTGTCAGAAGGCATAGGGGTGGCAGGGTTGTCGCCTTCGTTCCAATCATGAGATGAAATAGCTGTCTAGCTGCCCGGATTCACCTTCAGGCTTTCGAGCGGGTATGCTCTCCTTCGCAATTTCGTTTTGGAGCTTGTGTTGTGGCCAGTGAGGCTGGACTCGCTCCAGCGAGAAGTGCAGCTAGCGCCTCTAGCTCAACGGCAGAGCAACGGACTCTTAATCCGCAGGTTCTGGGTTCGAATCCCAGGGGGCGCACTCTTGGAACGGCACTAAAAGTCCTGGTCGGAGCGCTAATCTCAACAGGGTGCTCCCGCCGAGTTTTGTGTATCGGTGAGGTAACTTTCGACTCCGGCCCGGATACACAGAACGATGCACAAAACGGATACACTGAATCTGTGGGTCGGCCCGCTCTTGATCCCAAGGAGCGCTTCGAAC